>JAUZEI010000275.1 GCA_030839105.1 Actinomycetota bacterium | reverse complement strand
TACCGTGAAATGTTCCGCCCATGTTCTTCGGCTCCCAGCCGCCGCGGAGACGCGTCCATGTCTCCGTTACCACTGAGAGTAGGGGGTCATGGCAAAGATCTGCAACGAAAAGTGCGTACTCTGCCGCACAAAGTGGTGAGAGTCACAAGTTGAGCCTTGTGCGCGTCGGATCACAACTACGCTCCGACCTGGATTGTGGCCTCCCGACCAGGTCAGCAAGCCCATGTATGAACTCCACAGCCATGGCAAGCGTTTGGTCCACCACAAGGGGCGAATATTCACCGAGAGCGGTGAAATCACGCGAATCCCGCGGGTGTGTCGAGAACCGGACAGACCGATCACGCATCGGCGCGCGCCGGTCCTCGACGCGTCAACGTTCGGATGCCGCACTGCGGGAGTTCCACCGGCGCGCACTTGAGCGGGCGCCATGTCCGCGCGTCGTCCCCGTTTGAACAGACGCAAAGACCGGTACAGGGTCTCCACAGGTTGGGAACGGAGGGGACGTAGCCGTGACGTCGGTGGCCGTGGTCGCGCACTCGGGGAAGATCCTCGGCGGGGGTTTGACGGAGTTGCGTTCGGTCCTCGCGGCCGAGGGCGTCGTCGATCCGCTCTGGTACGAGGTGCCGAAGTCGAAGCGCGCACCCAAGTGCGTGCGCAAGGCGCTGTCCGACGGCGCAGACCTCGTGTTCGTCTGGGGCGGCGACGGCATGGTGCAACGCTGCATCGACGTCGCGGCCGGCTCGAACGCGACCATCGCAATCTTGCCGGCGGGAACGGCGAACCTCTTCGCGTCCAACATCGGGATACCGAAGGATCTCACCGCGGCGGTCGCGATCGGGCTGCACGGCGAACGGCATGCGTTCGACGTCGGCGTCATCAACGGCGAGCACTTCGCGGTCATGGCCGGCGCCGGTCTCGACGCCCTCATGATCCGCGACGCCGACGGGCCCTTGAAGGATCGTTTCGGACGCGCCGCGTACATCTGGACGGGCGCCCGGCACCTGCGATCGCAGCGGGTCGGCGCCCGTATTCGTGTCGACGGCGAGAAGTGGTTCGACGGCAAGACGAGCTGCGTTCTGGTCGGCAATGTCGGCAAGATCATGGGTGACGTCGCGGCCTTTCCGGACGCCAAGCCGGACGACGGTCAGCTCGAAATCGGTGTCGTCACGGCCCAAGGCGCATGGCAGTGGTCGAGAACACTTGCCCGCACCGTTGCGGGCAAAGCCGAACGATCGCCCTTCGTCAACGTGGCCTCCGGCAAGAAGTTTGATATCCGCTTCTCGAAGAAGACGGTGTACGAACTCGACGGCGGCGACCGAAAACCGGCCGCCCGTCTGAAGATCAAGATCGAGCCCGGCGCGGTCACGGTCTGCGTACCGGTGCCGTCCACGTGAGTACGGCAACGCCGGTACCGGAGACGTGGGAGCTCACCGGTGACGACGCGCGTGAGGTGTTGCGATCGTGCGGCCGCGGTCAACTCCTCCGGGACGCGTTCGTACGCATGCGCGTGGCCGACGGTTTCAGCCACGCTCGCTCGCTCGCGTACGCCACTTCGCTCGTCTTCGTGCAGGCGACGATCGGAGTCGTCGGTCTCGCGACCGCGCTCGGTCAAGGCGCCAACGGGATCATCGTCCGGACGATGAAAGCCGCACTCCCCGGACCGGCCTCGACGCTGCTCACCCAAGCCGTGGTGCAGGCCAACCACGCCGGAGCCACGCACCGGTGGGGCGGCCTGACCTTCGGGCTCGTCGGATCCCTCGTCACCGGCAGCACGCTGATGGGTCAGGTCGAGCGCGGGCTGAACCGCGTCTATGGCGTCGAGCAGGACCGACCCACACTCCAGAAGTACGGGCTCGCACTGTTGCTGACTGTGACCGCGGGCGTGCTGGTCATCGCCGCGTTCACGCTCCTCGCGCTCGGCACGTCCATCGGAAACTCCATCGACAACCACGCGCTCAACCGGTTCTGGGGCATCGCCCGCTGGCCCGTGGCGATCCTTCTCGTCACGGGCGCCACCACGATCGTGTTCCGTTATTCCCCCCGGCGCCGCCAGCCCGCGCCGTCGTGGTTGGCGTTCGGAGCCGCCGTCTGCACGACGCTGTGGTTGCTCGTGACGATCGGCCTCGGCGCGTTCTTCTCGCTCAGCAAGTCGTTCGGGCAGACCTACGGACCGCTCGCCGGTCTCGTGGCGCTCCTGGTGTGGGCACTGCTCGCCGCCATCGCCCTGCTGTACGGCGGTGCCGTTGCGGCGCAACTCGAAGCGGTACGGGCCGGAGTCCGCGAGCCTCAGGACCAGGAGAAGGTCGAGCATTCGGATCCCGACCCGTCGCAACCGAATCCGGTGCTCGCAGGCCAAGCGTGACGGTGGCCGAGCAGGACGAGACCGCGACGTCGGCCGCGGACCGCATAGCTCGCCTGCGACGAGTCGCCGAAGGTGTCATCGGGGTACCCGCGACCGAAGGCAACCAGATCGACGCGCTCCGCAACGGAGACGAGATCTTTCCCGCGATGCTGGAGTCGATCGAATCCGCGCGGTGCACGATCGACTTCCTCACCTTCGTGTACTGGCAGGGCCGCATCGGACGAGAGTTCGCGCACCGCCTCGCCGATCGCGCCGCGGCCGGGGTCCGCGTGCGCGTGTTGCTCGACGCATGGGGATCGAAGCCCATCGAGCGTTCTCTCGTCGACGCGATGGAACGCGCCGGCGTGTCGATCCGATGGTTTCGACCGTTGCGACGATTCCGCCCCAACGAGCTGAACCACCGTACGCATCGCAAGGTCCTGATCGTCGACGAGGCAACCGGATATGTGGGAGGCGTCGGCATCGCCGACGAATGGCTCGGGGACGCCCGCAGCGAATCCGAATGGCGCGACACGCACTTTCGCATCCGCGGTCCTGCAGTCGACGGTTTGCGCGCCGCATTCCTCGACAACTGGTCGGAGACCGATTCTGTGCTGTTCGA
>JAUZEI010000153.1 GCA_030839105.1 Actinomycetota bacterium | reverse complement strand
CGGCCGCCACGCCGGCCCACATACCGTGGAGGAACGTCCGCACTTCGTCGTCGGCTCGCGTGTCGGCCATGGTCACTCCTTATATTGACTGCCTGAGGCGAGTATTGAATTCTCGGTTAGGGTTGTCAAGTGGCAGACACCCAGAGATCTCGGCGCACCTATAACTCGCCCCGGCGCCGGCAGCAGGCGGCCGCCACGCGCAAAGCCATCCTGGAGGCCGCCGAGCAGCTCTTCCTGCGCGACGGCTATCCGGCAACGACGATGGAAGCGGTCGCCGCCGAAGCGGGCGTGTCGTTGAAGACGGCTTACCTACCGTTTACGACCAAGAGCGGACTGCTCCGGGCACTCTGGGATCTCCGCCTCAAGGGCGACGAGCAGGACGCCCCGGTCGCCCAACACGAGTGGTTCCGCGACGTCGTGCAGGAACGGGATCCCGTTCGGAAACTGCAGCTCAACGCCCGCAACTCCCGCGCCGCCAAGACGCGTATCGGCGCGATGTTCAAGGTCATTCGCGGCGCGGCCGAGATCGACGTCGACTGCCACACGCTCTGGCAGTTGATCCAGGACGACTTCCACGCGAATCAGCGCACGATCGTCGACTCACTCCACCGCGATGGTGCTCTCCGATCGGGCCTCGGCGTCGCACGCGGTACCGACCTTCTCTGGACGCTCAACCACCCGGACGTGTGGCTGCTGCTCGTCGGCGAACGCGGCTGGTCGCCGCGCGCCTACGAAACCTGGCTGGCACAGACGAGCTGCGCGCAACTACTCGGTGCGCAATGAAGCCGCGGCTCTCGACGCTCGTTCATCCCGCGACGCGGCGCGTCGATCGACGCGTCAATCCCGCGAAACTGCGCATGGAGGCCAGGAGCACTTCCGGTTCGGGATGCGGCACGAGGTAGTGCGAGTACGCGAGCCGGATGAAGACCTCGGCAGCTTGCTCGCGCGACAAGCCGCCCGCGCGCACAGCGGGTACCTGCGCGAAATCGTCGCCGAGGAGCCGCACGAGCGCGTGCACCTGGGGCTCGAGCCCTTCGGCGAGCGACCGCAGCGCGAACGCGGGATCGAGGCCGATCGAATCGGCGCCGAGTGAGTCGTCGAGATACGTCACGAGGTAGCGCAGCGCGGCATCCAGCCGGCGCGCGGGTGAGCGATGCGCCTCGACCGCGGCTCGCAACCCGAGGTCGAAGAGCCGCGTCTCGTAGTCGGCGATCGCCCCGAGCAGATCCTCCTTGGTTGGAAACCACCGATAAAGCGTCGGCCGCGACACGCCCGCGGCCGCCGCGACCGCCGACAACGTCAGACTTCCCGGGCCCCGCTCGAGGATTGCGCGCCGTGCCGCCGCAAGGATCAGTTCTCCGCTGGTGCGACTCGCGTTCACTCGAGACCGCTACTGATCGACGCGGCGATTGAACACCATCGGGAAGTGGTCGATGGAACGGATCGCCGGGGTGTAGACGAGCGTGTGGCCCGGCGCGACGGAGTAGTCGGGGATTCTGCGATGCCACTCGCGGAGGGCGATCCGCAGTTCCTGACGCGCGAGATGCGAGCCGAGGCAGCGATGCACGCCACCGCCGAACGCGAGGTGGCGATTGGGCTGACGATCGAAGTCGACGTCGTCGGGCGCGGCGAACTCGGTGGGATCGGTGTTCGCCGAGCTCAAGATGATCGATACCTGGTCGCCCGCGTGGATGGGGCAGCCGGCGAGGGTCGTCTCGCGCGTTGCCACCCGCGCCACGCCCAGAACGGGTGTCTCCCAGCGCAACATCTCCTCGACGGCCGCGGGAATGAGCGCGGGGTCGTCCACGAGGCGCCGGCGCTGGGTTGGATGTTGCGCGAGGTAGGCGAACATGCAGTCGAGTGTGGCCGTGACCGTGTCGAGCCCCGCGATGAGGAAAAGGAAGCAGATGTCGAGGATCTCGGTCCGAGCGAGCTTCTGACCCTCGACCTCGATCTCGAGGAACCGGCTCAGGAGATCGGTGCGCCGGTCGGCCTCGCGCTCGTCGAGCACTTCTTCGAAGTATTCATAAATGGACTCCGCGGTCTTCCGCTGATACTCGTTCGTCGTGTCGCTGCCGTAGGGCGTTCCCGTCACCTGATCCGGCCGGATGATGCCGTCCTTCATCTCGATGAATCGAGGGAGCTCGTCGAGCGGCAGCCCGAGCAGGGTGAGAAAGACGAGCGACGGGAACGGCACCGAGAACTCGCGTGCGAAGTCGATGCCGTCGCGATCGATGAACTGATCGATCAGCTCGTTGGCGAGCGCAGTGACCGGTTCCGCGATCAGTGCCATCTCGCGCGGCGCGAACACGGGGTCGAGAATCTTGCGGTACTTCTTGTGGTCGGGTGGATCGATCTGCAGGGGGATCAGCGGACGGACATTCTTCAGATCGACCGCCGACATGTTCGACGAGAACGTTGCCGGATCGCGAAAGATCTCCTCGATCTCGGCCCGACGCGTCACGACGACGCCCACCCCGACACCCTCGACCGGCATCACGGGGACGCTGTCGCGCAGCGCGGCGAACAAGGGCTGCGGATGCGCGGCCATCTCCGGATCCATTGCGGCGAACGGGTTGCCCTCGCTCGGCGCGTCGTCGTCCACGCGCGTGTCGTCTGCCACCCAATGCCTCCGAACTCGAATCGGCCGAGGAGTCGGGCGTGATGTTACACAATGAGCAAGATCTGTAACCGGCGAATCACCGGTAGCTCGGGTCAGGGCGCGGGCGTCGAGGTCGCGGCGATCACCTGATCGAGCACCGACTGGTCCGGCAGCGGCGGAGCCTCGAGGGTCGGGAACTGACGGATCATGTTGAACGCGCGCTCGATGTACTCGCCCTCGATCACCGGGCAGTGACACGCGGCGATCGTCGTGATGTCGAGGTTCTGCGTCGTGTCGACGTACTGGCCGTACTTGACGGGATCGAGCATCGTCAGCCACGGACTCACCGCGCCGAGCGCGAACAGGTGCATGCCGAACTGCCAGAAGTCAGCGTCGAGGTCGGAGATGGCCATCTTCGGATCGGGCAGCGGTGTGGCGAACGTGTCGACCGCCCAGTACACGCCCGTGGTCGGGTCGAAGAGCCCACGAGTCGTCGGCGAGTCGAACACCGGCGGTCGAGGTGCGTGCAGGATCCGGTCGCCCACATCGAACGAATCTCCGTGCATGACCCACTGGCAGCGCTCGAGTGGGAAGTCGAAGCAATTGGTGTGGCGTTCGATCATGGCCCAGTTACACACCAGCTTCGCGTTCGGGCACGCGGTCATGGCCTCGTCGAGGTTGCCCGTATGGTCGACGTCGTCGTGGGACAAGAAAATCCAACGGACGTCGTTCGGTTCGACGAGCGCGAAGACGTCCTCGAGCCACTGCTTCCGATTCGCAGGCGTACCGGTATCGACGATCACCGGCTCTTTGCCGAGGATGACCATCGAGTTGATGTAGACGAACAGCGGCTGGCCGAGCGCCGGCTGCACCTGATGGATGACGAACGTGTCCTTCGCGACCTTCGTCGGGGGCACGTACATGGTCGGCGCGACTGGTGTGAACGTCATCTCTACCCCCGCCCTGATGGCCGTGCGCTTTCGTCTCGGCCCGAGCAACGATCATTACGCGCCGCGGTCGGTCTGGCAACCACGCGCCGATCAACGCTTCATTCCCACAACGGGAGACCTGACCACGAAAAGTCGCATGGTGTCCGGCGCCGCGGCGACACAGTTCAGCGTGTATCCGGAAGAGGTGGACGGCCGAATGCTGCCCCGGTTGCGGGTGACGTTGCGGGCGGTCGACGAGATCAACACGTGGATCCCCGCGCGGCTGGACCGCGCGTAGGTTCGCCGGAACGAATCAGCTCGTCGCCGCGTGGCAGCGACGAGCCCAACTCGACTGCGTACCGGCGAGCACACGCTTGATCTCCGCATACGGTGCCTCCTGCGCGTCCGGGAGGTCGAGCAGCCGTTCGTCGGCATATCCGCGCGCGTTGTGTTTACCGTCGCCGACAGGGAACTGCACCCACGGGTCCGCGCATGTCTGCGCGAGGCGCACAACGGTCTCGACGTCGCCGCGGCCGGCCGCTTCCCACAACGCCCGGGTCTCGGACGACGCCTGCGCGACAGAGTGGTCGCCGGGTGGGGGCAGGCTATTCCTGTAGGAGTTGTATCCGGCTCCGATGATTACGCCGAGTATGACCACCCCCGCCGCGATGGCCCACCGGGCCAGGCGTCGTCGCGACGGGTCGCGCGAACGCGCCGCCGCGGTCAAGGACGCGATACCCCACGCAATGCCAAGGCCGCTTCCGACGATCAGTACGAGCGCGACCGATGCGCCGATCCACCAGCCGCGGTCGGGCCCCGCCAACACAAGAAGGACCGCGTCGGATGAAAAAGCCGCGACCCCGAGCACGACGAGGCCGGCAACGCGTCCACCCGTCGTGCGTCGGACCAACCATGCCCGATGCAGGCGGTTGATGCCCACGATCGGGAGTCCGATCACCACGAGGAACATGAACAGGATTGAACGCGACGGTGAGCCGATCAGCGCGACCGCCGGCACGAGGCCGACGACGACGAGCGCAACCAGACCCGCGGGCCCGCGTCGCCCACCCATGAGCGCGTCGGCTCGTTGTCTCGGTGCGCTTGTGACGAGGTCGCGGATCGCGCGCCACCACGGACCGCGGCCTTCGGTATGCGTCATCATCAGATCGCGGAACGCCTGGACCAGATCGTCGCCGTACTCGTCCCGGAACGGGCGCGGGTAAGCGACTAACAACCGGCGGTACGCGGCGGCCGATCGTTCCAGACGCAGCTCGGTGTTGCGACCTACGGGCGCGGTCATGACGGCTCCGCGATCAGGCGCGTCGGGGCGGCGCGGCGGGTTCGCTCGACGAGCTTCGCCAGACGATCCAATTCGGCGACGCATACCGCCCGACCGAGCGCAGTGAGCCGGTAGTACTTGCGGCGCTCGTCATCGAGGGCGGGGTCCGGACGTACATCGCTCTGCTCGATCAGTCCTCCGGCAAGGAGCTTCTTGATGGTGCCGTACAACGACCCGGGGCCCATCTTGATGACGCCGTCGCTCAGATCCTCGACGTCGCGCATGATGGCGTAGCCATGACGTTCTCCCCGATTGAGCACGAGCACGATGTGGAGGGGCGCGGGCGCCAGCGGCACGAACGGCGTCGGATCAGGGACCTCGGGCGACTTGCTCACGTTGCATCCTTGGTATATCGAGAGCTGACTGTTTATATCAGAAGTTGATATACCGATCGGGCCGTCGTGTCAAGCGGAGTCCCGCGCGTCTCCTCAGAGGGGAAGCGGGTTGGCCAGCACACCGGTGCCCGGTCGGCGGCCCGAGAGGATACGGACGAACTCGTCTACACCGATGTCGACGCGTTCGCCGCCGACGCCCTGACTGAACTTTCCGCCGGCCGGACCGTCGAGGACGAGCTCGAACGGTTCGCCGTGGATCGACGCCCATTCGGCGACGATGTCGGCGACGAGCACGCCGTCGTGGTCGGATGTCAGTTCCATCTCGCGCCCCGTCGCGACACAGACGTCGATGCGGTGCGCCCACACGTCGCGCGTGAAGCCGACGTCGAGGAGATACTTGAGTGGCGCCCAACCAATGGGCGGCCCGAATGGAAGCGGCAGGTAGCGCACCGGAGGCGGCGTTCCCCAGCGGCCTTTCACGGCCTTGGGACCGACGGTCGCGAGCTGCTCGACGATCTCGTCGTTCGAGAGGTGATCGCGTTCGCGGATCTGCAACTCGTTGAGGCCGTCGACCCAGTGGTGCGAGTCGATGTGCTTGTTGAGCGGGATCCCACGGCGGAGTTGATGCAGGAACTGCCGGACCGAAGCCTGCGCGTCGCCGGAACCCAGGATGTGCAACGCAACCTTGCGAACGTCCCACCCGGTGCAGTCGGTCGGCTGGGTCCACTCCTCGGCACTCAGCGCACCCATCAGTTCTGCGAACCGCCGGAATTCCTCTTCGGCGAGCACTCGCGCCTGAGGTCGTGTGATCTTCTCGGCCATCATCGATGACTCCTCCGCTTCGGTTCGTCCAGGTACATGTCTGCCAGTCGGTCGAGGTGCCGCACCCAGCGATCACCGCCGGGATCGTTGCTGATCTGCGCGTCGACGAGGCCGGCCACCATCGCGACGAAACAGTCGACGTCGGCCTGTGACTCGAGGCCCGCGGCGTGTAGCAGTTCGACCGCGCGATTCAAGAAGGTCCGCGCGGGCTCATACGACTCTGCCGACGGCTCGAAGCCGGGAATCTGGCGCTGGAACAGCAGCACGTACCGCGGGACGTCCTCGACGCAGAACCCGATGAGCGCCTGCATGAACGCCTTCACCGCGGCGCGCGGATCACGAGGAAGTTCCACGGCTTCGAGTCGGGCGAGTAGTTGGCGGTTGCCGTCGGCGAACATTGCGTCGTAGAGCACGTTCTTCGAGTCGAAGTACTCGTAGAGAGAGGGTTGGCGGATGCCGACCTCGCGGGCGAGCGCCCGGAGCGAGACGCCGCCGACGCCCTGCTCGCCGGCCAGCTTCCACGCGGCGGCGACGATCGACGCCATCCGTTCTTCTCGGCGCCGTGCCCCCTTGCCTATCACTGATAGGGGACTTTACCTATCGATGATAGGAGAGTCAACCGGCTCTTCTACGCTTCCCGTCCCGCCGCTAGGTTTCGGTCGATGCGGGAGGCGCCGAAGATCGTGCTCATCGGCGCCGGAAGCACGTCGTTCGGGCTAACCACGCTGCACGATCTCTACGCCGATCCGGTGTTCACGCGTGCCACGATTCGCCTGGTCGATGTCGAGCCCGCCCCGTTGGAGCGCATGGCCGACCTCGCCGCCGCACTCGAGGCGTCGACCGGGCGAGACATCACCGTGGAGCGCCATGTCGATCGAGTCGACGCCTTGCCGGGAGCCGACGCGGTGGTCGTGTCCGTCGAGGTCGATCGCCTGAACCGCTGGTTGCTCGACTTCGAGATCCCGCGCCGGCACGGCGTGGACCACATCTACGGCGAGAACGGCGGACCGGGCGGACTCTCGCACTCGCTGCGCACCGTTCCGCTCGTCGCGGCGATCGCGCGCGACGTCGAGCGTCTCGCGCCCGACGCGTTGTTCGTCAACTTCACGAACCCCGAGGGACGCATCTGCACGGCCTTCCGCCGCCATCTCGATCAGCCGATCGTCGGCTTGTGTCACGAGGTGAAGATCGCCAACGACCGCTTCTCAAGGCTCCTCGGACGACGCATCGAGTCGCGCGCCGCGGGGCTCAATCACTTCACGTTTCTCCTCGAAGCTTGGGACGGCCGGACCGGTGCCGACGTCACCTCGCAACTGCACGATGCCGTCAATGGCCTGGAAGACGGCGACGGCGAGACCTTCGCGTTCGTCAAACATCTGCACGACCGGTTCGGCGCGATTGTCGCGACGAGCGACAGTCACGCGGGCGAGTACTTCCGATCGGCAACGGAGTACGCCGAACCCCTTGACATCGCCGGCCGCCAGCGCGCGCTGCGCTCGATGATCGACGAAGTGGTCGACGCGATCCTCGCGGGCACCTTCGACCTCCCGCCCTTCCTGGCATGGGTGACGGACGACGCGCTGCGTCCCATCCTGCGGGCCGCGATCTCCGGCGAGCCGGAGCGCGTGGCGTCCGCGATCCTGCCCAACGATGATCTCGTACCCGCGCTCCCCCGCGACAGCGCGGTGGAGGTGAGCGCAGTCGCGACGGCCGGTGGCGTCGTCGGCGATCGCAGCGACGACTTGCCGACCGGGATCGCAGGCGCGCTGCACACCGAGGTGACGATCCAGCAACTCGTAGCCGACGCTGCGCTGCTCGGTTCGCGCTCCGCTGCTCTCCAGGCGCTCGAGCTCGACCCCGTCGTCAACTCGGCGCGGGCCGCCGAGCTGATTCTCGCCGACTACGAGAGCGCGCACCGCGACCTCTGGCCCGCGCTCCACTGACGCACGCGATACTCACGCCATGACGGACTGGATCGAGATCACGCGCCGCAATGCGCGATCGGTGCAGACCACGATCGGCTGGATCTTCTGGGATCCCGGTGCCGTGGCGCGCTATGAACGGCTGGGCCTGCCCGGCCCGCTCGGCTACATCGCTTCGCGAGCGGCTCCGCTCGCGCCCGCGGGGGCCGACGCGACCATCGCGGCCTTCGGCTCGATCAGTTCCGTCGGCATCCGGCTCGCCTTCGATCTGGTCGCGCAACACACGACGTTCGACGCCATCCGGACCGCGCGTGACGCGGCCGTGGTCGACGGCCTGGCCACCCATGCCGCCGAGGTCGCCGATCCGCTGATCGCGCTCGGGCCCGACCTGTGGGAGATCGTCGAGAAGCTGCCCACCGTCGGGCGCGTGCTGTTCGCGGCCCACCTGCGCATGCCCCGTCCCGACGATCCGCTGCTGTCGGGTTGGCACGCCGTGAACTGCCTGCGGGAATGGCGCGGCGATCTGCATTGGGCCCTCGTCGTGGCGGCGGGGCTGGACGGTGTGGAGGCATCGATTCTGCACAACGCGTGGCTGGGCTACGAACGCGACTGGCTGCCCAGGTCGCGCGGCACCGAACCGCGTGATCTCGAACGCGGCTGGAGCGCGCTCGAACAACGTGGACTCGCGCGCGCCGGCGCGGTGACTTCCGGGGGCGTCGAGCTCCGCCAACACATCGAGGATGAGACCGACCGCCTCAGTACGTTGCCGTGGCGTTTGCTCGGCGAGGAACGCGCCCGTCGGTTCGCGACCGATTTCGAGCCGGCGTGCGAAAAGCTACTGCGACGAGTCGATGTGACGGCCGGTCCGAACTATCAGCCTGCGTCGCGCGTGCGGTAGTTGTTGCGAGTTGCCCACACCTCTACGAAGACGTCGTTGTCGACGGCGTCGATTGCGAAGCCGGCCTCGGCGATGGAACCGGCGAACTTCTGCGCGTCCCAAACCGTG
>JAUZEI010000146.1 GCA_030839105.1 Actinomycetota bacterium | reverse complement strand
GCGAGGCCCTCGAGCAGGCCCACGGTGTCGCCCGGGAGGGGTGACGACGCCAGCTCGTCGGCGGTGGCCGCGTCGATCGGGTCGAGGTCGGGCATGCGTGCTCCTGGGTCGTGAGGTGCCAAGATTCGCAGATGGTGCTCGACCGCGCACTCCGGGACGGAGTCCTGGTGCTCACGATGAACCGGCCCGAGCACCGCAACGCGCTCAACCGCGACCTCTTCCGGGAGCTCGGCAACGCATTCGTCGGGGCCGAGACCGACCCCGAGGTGCGGGCGATCGTGCTCACCGGCGCCGGCGACAAGGCGTTCTGCGCGGGCATGGACCTCAAGGCGTTCGCCGCGGGCGAGCCGATCGGACCGGGGGACGGCCCGGGCACGACGGTGTTCGTCGAGCGCTGCTACCCGAAGCCGATCGTGGCCGCGGTGAACGGTGCGGCCGTCGCGGGCGGGTTCGGCGTCATGCTCGGCTGCGACATCATCGTGGCCGCCGAGCACGCCACGTTCGGCCTCCCTGAAGTGAAGCGCGGCCTGGTCGGTGTGGGCGCGACGACGCGCGCGTCGCTCAGGCTTCCTCCTGCCGTCGCGCTCGAGCTCGCGCTCACCGGCGCGCCGATGGAGGCGACGCGCGCGCTGCAGTACGGACTGGTGAACCGGGTCGTCCCGGCCGCGGACGTGCTCCCGACCGCGGTCGAGATCGCCACCACCATCGCCGCCAACGCGCCGCTCGCGGTGCTGCTCGCCAAGGAGATCGCGCTCGACGCCCGCGGCCTCCTCGACCCCGACATCGCCGCGTGGCGCGAGCGGGCGGCACCGGTGTTCGCGAGCAACGACGCCAAAGAGGGCGCCCGCGCCTTCGCGGAGAAGCGCCCCCCGAACTTCACCGGCACCTGAAGACGGCCATCCACTTCACGAACCTGCGTCGCCAGAGGCGAAATATTCGCCTGTAGCGACGCAGGAACCGAATGGGGGAGGGTCGGGCAGGTCAGGCGGCGGCCATCTCGTCCTGCTGGCGCTGGACGCGGAGGAGCGCTTCGTTGGCGTCCGCAGGCAGCGCGTCGAGCGGCTGCGCGATCTCGGCCACGGTCGGCCCGTACTGCTCGGCCAGCGGCGCGAGCGCCTCGAGGTCGAAGTCGTAGAGCTTGGCCGCGTTGCCGGCGAGGATGCTGCGCAGCTCGGCTTCGCCGACCTCGTTGAACACCTGACGCAGCGCTTCACGCGAATAGGGCCCGGTGCCCTCGTCGTGCGGGTAGTCGCTGCCCCACATGAACCGGTCGGTGCCCATCGACGTGCGGACCGCGGCGTCGGCGAGGCCCGGGAAGCTCGCACCGATCCACACGTTGCGCTGGAAGTACTCGGTGGCGGAACGCGCAAGCGCGTTCTCTTCCGTGTACTTCAGCTCGCCGATCTCACCTTTGCGCACGTTCTCGATGATCGGGTCGAGACGCTTCACGATGTCGGCGACGCTGGCCGCGGAGCCCTCGGTGATCACGAACTTGAGCTTGGGGAACCGCTCGAACACACCTGAGAGCAGCAGGTGCACGAACGGCCGCATGCCGTAGAACGGCACCTCGCTGATCATGATCATCGGGACCGACGCGTAGCGGCCGTAGTTGGGCGAACCGGTGCCGGAGTGCAGGCTCAACGGGAGCTCGAGCGCTTCGATCGTCGCCCACAGCGGGTCGTAGACCGGGTCGTAGAGCGGCTTCACCCACGACACGTCGGGAGCGACGTTGGGGAGCAACACGCCACCGCGGAGGCCGTGCTCCTTGATCCAGGTGACGTCCTCGATGGCGTCGTCGACGTCGTTGAGGAAGAACTGGCCGATGCCGGCGCGCTGCGCGGGCTTGCGGCCGCAGAAGTCGACCATCCAGCGGTTGTGCGCGTGGATGCCGGCGCGCCGGTGCTCGTACTCGTCGGGCTTCGGCGGACCCGCGAACAACACAAAGCCGGGATAGAAGGGCGGCACCGTGTTGGGGAAGATCACCTCACCCACGACGCCGTCGGCGAGCTGGTCGCGGTCGCGACGGTCGTCGTCCCAGTTGCGGACGCGCAGGTCGGTGTCGCGCAGGTCCTTCCAAGGGTTCTTGTACTTGTTGCGCCACGCGTCGAAGTCGTCGAGGTACTTCGGATCGAGGTACTCGCGGTACGTCTCGTGGTTGGCGCCGGCGTGGGTGTCGGCCGAGATGATCGTGTAGTGGTCCTGCGCGCTCATGCGCACACCTCCTGATTGTCGGGCTGATTGTCGGGCTGAGTGTCGGGCTGCAGTGCGACGGCGCGTCCTTCGCCGTCGAACTCGAGTCGTTGCAGGTCGTCGCGGAAGCGGGCGAGCGCGTCACCGAGGGCGCGTTGCTCGTCAGGCGTCCACTGCGAGATCGCGACCTCGTACCACTGGGTTGCGACGTGCTGGAGCCGGTGCAGCATCTCGTCGCCGTCGGCAGTGATCGAGAGCCAGGCCTTGCGTCGATCGTCGGGGTCGGTCTCGCGGGCGACGAGACCCACCTCGAGGAGCCGGTTGGCGGTGCGGCTGATCGTGGTCTGGTCGAGCTCGAGGTGCTCGGCCAGGCCCTTGAAGGTGACCGGGCCGGCGTCGGCGACCGCACGGAGGGCGGCCGATTCGGCCGGGGTGACGAGGCGCTCGGCCGCGCCGGCCACCCGGCGGCGCACGGCATCGCTGGTGGCGAGGCGCGACACGTTGGTGATGAACGACGAGATCTCGTCGAGTGGGGTCGGGGCCGCATCAGTCATGAATGAATGTAAGCATACATCTATTGTGCGGAGGCCGCAAGCGGCCGGGGCAAACGAACCGCCGGTCGTAGGCTCCCGCCCATGCCGTCATCGACCACCGACGCGCCGGTGGTCGACGA
>JAUZEI010000122.1 GCA_030839105.1 Actinomycetota bacterium | reverse complement strand
CCTTCGAGGACCGCCCCCTCACCGGCCAGCACCACCGCGAGATGGCCGCCCGCGTCGATCGTGACCCGCGCCGCGCCTGCGCCGCGCAGCGTCACGCCCGCGGGGACGACGAGGGGAAACTCCTCGTCGTCGTAGCGACCGGCCGGGACGTCGAGCACGTCACCGTCGACTGTGCCCGCGAGCAGCGCGGCGAGCGTGCCCCGGGGCGCGGAGTGGTCGGCCACTCGAACGGGAGACGTTTCCGGCGCGAAGCGGAGGCAGTAGCGAGTGCCGTAGGCGTGTCGATCAAGATGTCGGGCATCGACCGTCAGTCCGTCGTCGGCGGCACGGAAGTCGAGGCCCTCCCCCGCCGCGGTCGTGACCCCGGTCACCTCGACGAGGCCCTCGAAGCGCGGTTCGGCCGCGGACGAAAGGTCGAACGCGTTCACGACATCGCCAGTGCGCGTGTACCAGTGCTTGGCGCTCCCCGGAATGTCGAAAGCCGTCGAGCCGTGGATCGCGTCGGCGTGCTCGCGCACCCAGGCCCCCGAATCGCGCAAGAGCGACGTCTGGATGTCGGGAATCGTGCCGTCGGCGTTCGGGCCGACGTTCAACAACAAGTTGCCGCCCTTGGCCACCGTCTCCACCAACAGGGCGACGATCTCGGCCGCGGTCAGGAACTCCTCGACCCGCTCGTTGCGGTTCACGCAGAACGACGAACCCAGCCCGCGGCAGACCTCCCAGAGCCGGTCGCTCGGCGGCGATGCGGGCACGTCGTATTCGAAGGTGACGAAGTCGGGTTCGGACGCGAAGAAGCGGTCGTTGCACACGATCTCGAAGCCGTGCTCGGCCGCGTACGCGCGCGCATCCTCGAAGATCCGGTCGGCGCGCCAATGACCACCGGGATGACCCCAGTGGCCGTCGCCCCACAGCATCGCCGGCTCGTAGCGCTCGACGAGCTCCTGGATCTGCGGACGCATGAACGCGTCGACATAGCGCTCGACGTCGGGATAGTCGGCGTGACTCCAGTCGAGTAGCGAGTAGTAGCAGCCGAAGATGTGGCCGCGGGCGCGGACTGCGTCGGCGAGCTCCTGCACGACGTCGCGCTTCGGCCCGAGCACGACGGAGTTGCGATCGGTGTGCGACGCGTCCCACCAGCAAAAGCCGTCGTGGTGCTTGGTGACGTGCACGAGGTACTGCATACCGGCGTCGTCGAGCAGATCGGCGTACGCGTCGGCGTCGAACTTCTCGAACGTGAGCTCGGGGATGAAGGCGTCGAACGGCTGGTCGCCGAAACGCTCGCGATGCCAGGCCACGATCTCGGGCATTGGGCACGTGGGGTGGAGGACGATGTCGGGTTTCGTCTCCAGAAATCCCCAGTACCAGTCGGCGTATTCGTGCAACGGGGCGAAGGCCGGGACACTGGCGATGTTCGCGTGCACGAACATCCCGTACCGGGATTGCCGGAACCAATTCGGAGCGGGCATGGGCCAGAGTCTGCACTACCGTCGCAGGCCGATGTCCCGACGCGGCGACCAGGTCGTCATCACCAATCGCAAGGCGCGCCACGACTACTTCGTGCTGGACGCGTACGAGTGCGGCGTGATGCTGAAGGGACCCGAGGTGAAGTCGATCCGAAACGGTCGGGCCAACCTGCAGGACTCCTACGCCCGGGTCGACGACGGCGAAGTCTGGCTCTACGGCATGCATATCTCGCCGTACGAGTTCTCCCGGGGCGAGCTCGACCCGGTGCGCAAGCGCAAGCTGCTGCTCCACGCCAAGGAGATCGCCGAGATCTCCCGCGCCACCGAAGAGAAGGGCGTGACGCTCGTGCCGCTCCGCGTCTACTTCAAGGACGGGCGCTGCAAGGTCGAGATCGCGACCGCCCGGGGCAAGGCGCGCTACGACAAACGGCAGGCGATCGCAGCCCGCGACTCGAAACGCGACACCGAACGCACGTTGAAGGAGATGGGTCGCTAGACCCGCGAACTAATCGCCGAGCGCGGGTTCGGGTTGCCGAGGCTGTTCCGTGGGCGCGGGCGACGGTGCGCCCTCGACGTTGATCCGCGGCAGCCATTCGAGCGCCTTCGGGAACCACCAGTTGCGGTCACCCAGCAGCTCCATGGTCGCCGGCACCAGCACGAGGCGCACAACCGTCGCGTCGATGAACACCGCGAACGCGAGGCCGAAGCCGATGAGCTTCAGGACGCGTAGGTCGGAGAGCACGAAGCTGCCGAACACGCAGATCATGATCGCGGCGGCTGCGGTGATGAGGCGTGCCGTCTTGGCGAGACCGTGCGACACGGCGGTGGCGTTGTCGTGGTCGCGGTCGTATTCCTCCTTGATCCGCGACAGCAGGAAGACCTCGTAGTCCATCGACAAGCCGAAGACGATCGCGAACAGCATCATGGGCACCCACGCCTCGATGGGGCCTTCCTTGCCGATCCCGACGAGGTTCTTAAGCCAGCCGTTCTGGAAGATCGCGACGATGACGCCGTAGGACGCGCCGATCGAAAGCAGGTTCATGATCACGGCCTTGAGCGGCACGAGGATCGAACGGAACACGAGCATGAGCAGGATGAAGCTGAGGAGCAGGATCGCCAAGAACATGTAGGGAAGTCGCTGGCCGAGCGTGTCGGCCAGGTCGACGCCGACCGCAGTTTGGCTACCGACGTGCACGTCGAGCGTGCTTCCCTTCTCAGCCGCCGGAATCACCACGTCGCGCAACCGGTGGACGAGTTGCGTGGTGCTCTCGTCCTGCGGCGAGCCGTTCGCGACGACCGGGGTGAACACCGCCTTGCCGTTGGGGCTCGGGATCACGCGCCCGACGTGCGCGACGCCCGGCGTCTTCTCGATCGCGGCCGCGACGCGGTTCATCGCCGCGATGTCGCCCGGCGATTGGGTCTCGCTCGCGACCAGCAGCGGTCCGTTGAAGCCGGGCCCGAATCCCTGACTCAGAAGGTCGTACGCGCGTCGTGTCGTCAGCTTGGTCGGGTCGTTTCCCGCGTCGGCGATGCCCAGCCGGAGACCCGCGGCCGGGATCGCGAGCACCAGCAGCACGACGAGACCCGCGGCCGCCACGGGCCAGGGCCGGCGCTGGATCGTACGACTCCACCGCGCCCAGATCGTCTGCTCCGGAGGCTTCGGTCGCTTTGCCGTCGGAAGTGCCCACTTGTCGATCGTGTGCCCGACGAACCCGAGCACCGCGGGCAACAGCGTGACCGCGGCGGCCATGACGAGCAGCACGGCGAGCGCGGCCCCGATCGACAGACCCCGGATGAACGAGAGGCCGATCAGGAACAGGCCGAGCAGCGAGATGACGACCGTGCCGCCCGCGAAGAGCACGGCCCGGCCGCTGGTATCGATGGCGTGCACCACCGCGCGTTCGGGTTCGAGCCCTTCGTGCAAGGCCTCTCGATAGCGGGTGCTGATGAACAGCGCGTAGTCGATACCGACGCCGATGCCGATCATCGCGGTCACCTGCGGCGCGAACGACGGGATGTCGAGCAGGCGCGCGAGGAGCTGTTCGATCGCGAGGCCGATGCCGATGCCGAACAGCGCGGTCATGATCGGCAGGCCCATCGCCAGCACCGAGCCGAACGCGATCAACAAGATGAGCACCGCGGCGAGGATGCCGATCGCCTCGCTCTTCGGTTGCGTCTGGTCGGTGAACATGGAACCGCCGAGCTCGACCTGGAGCGTCGACGAGTTGGCTTTCTCGACGATCGAGCGCATGTGGTTCGAGACGTCGACCGGCACGTCGTTCGCCTGCACGTCGAACTGGATCTCGGCGTAGGCGATCGTGCCGTTGTTCGACACGAAGCGGGCACCGCCCGGTTCGTAGGGAGTGGTGACGGACGCGACGTGCTTTTGCTTGCGCAGCGTCGGCGCGAGGGTGTTTTCGATCTCGGACTTGACCGCGGGCGCCTGGATGCCGCCCGCGCCCTTCGCCTTGTACACGAGGTAGCCGGTGTCGCCGGTCTGATGGAAGTCGGCCTTCAACACGTCGAAGGTGCGCTGCGATTCGGTGCCGGGCAGCGACAACGACTTCAGCAGGTCGCCACCCTCGGTCTTCGCGAGCACATTGACGCCGACGAGCACGACGATCCACGCGATGACGACGAAACGCCGACGTCGATAACACCAAGCCGCGAGGCGGGGGAGCAACATGCGCCGCACGATATCGCGTGCAAGCACTTTCGAAAATGGTCAGTTCGGAGCGCGCGTGGCCACATTTCTCGTTGCGCA
>JAUZEI010000103.1 GCA_030839105.1 Actinomycetota bacterium | reverse complement strand
TTACTGGCGTATGACCGCAATTGGGGAAATGCCCTGGCAGCCGAACGACGAGGTCGATGAGGTGCGTTGGATTACGGGCTCCGAAGCCGCGACACTGCTCTCGTACGAACACGACCGGCGCTTGGTCGCGGCGGTCGATGCCGAGCCCGCTCCCGGAGGAACAGCGTGACGGTATATCTCGTTCGCCACGGCAAGGCCGGGGAACGCAACGCCTGGAAGGACGACGACGTGTTGCGCCCGCTGTCGGGCCGCGGCCACGTGCAGGCACGCGGCCTCGTCGACGTGCTCGATGGCGCTCAGTTCGACCGCGTGCTGTCGAGCCCCTACGTGCGCTGTATGGAAACGGTCGTTCCCCTCGCGGGGCTGCGCGGCGTCGCCATCGAACCGGTCGACGCGCTCGCCGAAGGCGCGCCCCTCGACGACAGCGTGGCGCTCGTCCGCAAACACGCCGTCAACGGCGCGGTGTTCTGCACCCACGGCGACATCATTCCGATGCTCTTGGAGCACTACGCCACTCACGGCGTCGACGTCGGTCCGTCACCGCAGTGGCCCAAGGGCTCGACGTGGGTGCTCGAGACCGACAACACCGGCGAAGTCATCGCCTCGCGTTACCTGCCGCCCCCGCCCGACTAGATCGCGCCGGAGCGACCGCGGAGTCGACCAACGGCGAGAAGCAAACGCCGCTCCGATGAACACGGAGCGCGAGCGGCCCGTTAGGCATTGCGGGTTCCCGGCCCGAACTGCGGCCCCTGGAATCGTCGTTCGGGCCGGGAACGTCTCGCCCGGCGACCGTAACCAACCGACGTGTCGCCCAGCGGTCCGAGGGGTAGCGCGACTGTGACGATTCGCAGACGGTCGTCCCCGAGGAGCCCCCGGCGAAAGGACCTCGAGAGCTCGGCGAGCGCGCCCTCATACTCCGACTTGTCGCGCGGATGCCGAGATTCGGTGACTCGAACCTGAGCGCCTACTCGGCATTGATATCGAGGCTCTTCAGCAGCTCGGTCACCCGCTCACGGATCTCGTCGCGGATGGGCCGGACGGCTTCGACACCCTGACCCGCAGGGTCTTCGAGCGCCCAGTCTTCGTAGCGTTTGCCCGGAGAGAAGGGGCACTCGTCACCGCAGCCCATCGTGATGACGACGTCGGCGGCCCGGACGATCTCGTCGGTCCACGGCTTGGGGAATTCGCCCGTCACATCGATGCCGACTTCTTGCATCGCAGCAACGGCCGATGGGTTGATCTCGGTCCCGGGTTCGGAGCCGCCCGACCACGCAATGGCCCGGCCGCGCGCCAGATGATTGAACCAGCCGAGAGCCATCTGCGACCGACCGGCGTTGTGTACGCAGAGGAACAACACTGCCGGAATCTTCGTCGAGGAGGTGTCCTGCGCGTGGAGCATTGCCTGCAGCTGCTGACGCGCAAATCGCTCGGCGAGCAAGGGCAGGAATGCCTTCGTCGTGGCACCGGCTGCGAGCTTGTCGTACGCACCCGCAACGATTCCCTGAATGGTTGCCCGATCGAGGTCGGCGCCGAACTCGTTGTTCAAGCGATCGACCGCAGCGATCAAGGTTGCTGTGTCCACAAGCCTCTTCCTCTCACGGGCCGGCGCGGAAATGCTCGTGAGGCACGACCACGTCGACCGCGTCTACGTCGGGATGCAGGAACTTGGTGAGCGCCACCGCGCACAGCGCCGCGCCGACCTGGACTGCGACGAAGGCCGGGACCGAGGACGGCCGTATTCCTGCAAACGTGTTGCTGAGCATGCGGGCGATCGTGACCGCGGGATTCGCGAACGACGTCGAAGACGTGAACCAGTAGGCCGCGGCGATGTATCCGCCGACAGCGAACGGCGCGACCGACGCGCGCCCGGCCCGCACGATTCCGAAGATGACGAGTATCAGCCCGAGGGTTGCGACGAACTCGCCGATCCACAAACCACGCGAGGCGCGCGTGTGCGTCGAGAGGTTCACGGCGTCGAGCTCGAACATGAGATTCGCGACGACTGCGCCGACACAGCACCCGACGACCTGCGCGACGACGTAAACCGCGCCCGCGACTCCGGTGATGCCGCCGAGCAGCCAGTCGGCGAGCGTCACGACCGGATTGAGGTGCGCGCCGGAGACCGGACCGAAGGCCAGGATCAGCGCGACGAGGCCGGCACCGGTCGCGGTCGAGTTCTCCAGGAGCTGGAGGCCCACGTCGGTCGGCGACAATCGCTGGGCGTAGATACCGGAACCCACGACGATCGCGGCCAGGAATGCACATCCGACCGCTTCGGCCGTCGCCCGACGGGCGAGGGAGCGGTCGATCACCCGCAACACCGCGCGGCAGACTCGGGTGCCGTCGCGCAGCACATCGCATCCGCCTCGGCCTCGGGATCCACAGTGCGGAGTTGGCCCTCCGGCATCTCGACGTCGGCGAGGACCGTATAGATCTCCCAGGGCTCACCGTCGGGGGCGTCGACCCACACCTTGTCCTGGACCGCGTAGCAACATGCGACCTCGTCTTCGGTCGCGCAAGCCAGGCCCTCACCGGTCAGGCGAGCAGTCGCGGACGCGACCACGTCGGTCGACTCCACCTCGACACCGAGGTGGTTCAGCGAGCCGGGCTCGCCCTGGCCTTCGACCAGCACGAGCTTGAGCGGGGGCTCGGCGATGGCGAAGTTGGCGTAGCCGGGCCGGACCTTGGCCGGCGCCGTGCCGAACAGCTTCGAGTAGAAGGTGATCGCTGCGTCGAGGTCGTCGACGTTGAGGGCCAGCTG
>JAUZEI010000082.1 GCA_030839105.1 Actinomycetota bacterium | reverse complement strand
TCAGGCGGTGCAGCGGACCGAAAAACGGCTTCCCGCGGCGAACCCCGCTCCCGGCGCGCGTGGCCAACTCGCGGCGCGTTTGCTACAACTTGTCGGCTCATCGAAGATCCGGGCGCGGCTAGGAGATCACGGGATGGCGAAACCGATGAGCGAACAAGGCTGGCGTCAGAGGTCCACGCAGTTTCTCGCGGCGGTAGCCGCGGCCGTGCTCGTCGTCGTCCTCGTCGGCGGCATGGCTCTCGGTTACGCGATCGAGAGGAATCGGGTCAAGTCGGACAGTAAGGCGTCGAAAACCACGACGACGAACAAGAAGACGCCCACGAAGAAGGTCGCGGCCCCCCTGGTACGGGCCAAGGGCACGGTCGACGCCGTCACCACGAACAGCATCACGATCGCTCTCGCGAAGGGAGCGAAGCAGAAGGTCACGATCACGAAGGCGACTCAGGTCGTCACGGTTGCAGCGGGTTCCGTCTCCGATATCGCGTCGAAGACGAGAGTGCTCTTCATCGGTGCGAAGGGTTCGTTCACCCAGGCGAGCGCGGTGGTGGTGCTACCGGCCACGGCCAAGCTCGGAGACTCGGTCGCGTCCGCCGACGCGAACACGATGAGCCTCGGCACCGCGACGAAGTCGGCGAAGATCACGATCACCGACGCTCACGTCCAAAAGGCGAAGGCCGCGACCCGCACCGCTGTCACGAAAGGTTCCAAGGTGATCATCGGCGCAGTCCGCACCAAGGCGGGCGCGTTGATCGCCGCGGAGGTCCTCGTCCTGCCCAGCGACAGTCCCTTTGCCTGAGCCGGCTGTGCCGATCGACCGCCCGGACTTCGTGTGACTGCCGAGGACGAGGTGGCATCGGGACGCCCGAACGACGGCCTCGACTACGGGCGGCTGTACGAATTCCGGTTCCGCGAAATCAACCAGAAGTCGCGCCAGACCGTCTGGGACGAGGTCGGACCATTCATCTGGAAGCGCATGGGAAGCCCCGTGCGGGTTCTCGATCCGGCGGGGGGCCGCGGCGAGTTCCTCAACGCGATACCCGCCGACGAACGCTGGCTGCTCGACCTGGTCGACTACCCGCACCGCGACACTGATCCCGGGATCAAGGTCGTGATCGGCGACGTCTTCTCCCTCGACCTCCCCCCGCAATACTTCGGTGGGATCTTCGTGTCGAACCTGTTGGAGCATCTCCCCGATCCCGACGCGGTGGCCGCGTTCCTCGCCCGTATGCGCGCCGCACTCGCGCCCGGCGGCGTGCTTGCGATCATGGGTCCCAACTTCAAGTACTGCGCAGAGAAATACTTCGACTGCGCGGACCACTCCCTGGCGCTCACGCACGTCTCGGTGAAGGAGCATCTGGTCGCGGCCGGCTACGGCGTCCGGGAAGTCGTTCCGCGGTTCTTGCCGTATTCGTTCCGCAGCCGGCTCCCCGCGTCGCGGCGCCTCACCCGCATGTATCTCCGCACACCGCTGGCCTGGCGTCTGCTCGGCAGCCAGTTTCTGCTGCTCGCAGATTGACCGAGACCTTCCCAACGCCGCGGCTCTTTTGCTACCGTCTGTGGCCAGACATCCTGGTTCGGTGGGGGCAGGGGGACGTTTAGGCATGGCCTTTTCAAGAGACGTCGTAATCGTTGGCGGTTGCGGACGCGTCGGTCTACCGCTGGGTCTGGCGCTGGCCGGCTCGGGCTTGGCGGTCACGCTCTACGACCGCGACGCGTTCGCGGTCGACCGCGTGCGCGCGGGCAAGATGCCTTTCTTCGAGCGGGAGGCGGACGAGGCCCTGGAGCGCCTCATCCCGACCGACCGGTTGGAGGTCACGACCGAGGCCCAGGCGGTCAGCAACGCCGAGCACGTCATCGTCGTCGTGGGCACCCCGGTCGACGAGCACCTGAACCCCGACCCGACTGCGGTCATCAACGTGATCGAAGGGCTCCTCGATCAGTTGCGCGACGGCCAGCACCTCGTTCTGCGCAGCACCGTCTATCCGGGCGTGACCGCGATGATCGAGAAGCTGCTGAAGGCCGCGCACCGCACCGTCGACGTGTCCTTCTGCCCGGAACGCCTTGCCGAGGGCCGGGCGTTGGAAGAGCTCCGCACGCTCCCCCAGCTCGTCTCCGCCCGCACCGAACGCGCCGTGCGCCGGGCCGAGGCCCTCTTCGGCGGCGTCTCGCCGAAGCTCGTCCGGCTCGAGGTCGAAGAGGCCGAGCTCGCCAAGCTCTTCACGAACACGTGGCGCTACATCAAGTTCGCAGCGGCGAACCAACTCTTCATGATCGCCAACGACTTCGGGCTCGACTTCGCCCGCATCCGGGCCGCGCTGAAAGAGGACTACCCGCGGGCCGCCGACATGCCGGGGCCCGGGCTGGCCGCCGGTCCGTGTCTGCTCAAGGACACGATGCAGCTCGCGGCGTTCAACAACAACAACTTCACCCTCGGTCACGCGAGCATGACCATCAACGAGGGACTACCGATGTACATGGTCGCCCGCATCGAGCGCGAGCACGACATCGCGAACATGACGGTCGGCATCCTCGGCATGGCCTTCAAGGCGGAGTCGGACGACACCCGCTCGAGCCTGAGCTACAAGCTCAAGCGGCTGTTACGGTTCCGCGCCGCACGCGTGCTCACGACCGACCCGTACGTCTCGAGCGACGACGAGCTCTGGCCCCTGGACGACGTGCTCGCGGAGTCGGACCTTCTCGTCATCGCGACGCCGCACGAGGCCTACGCCTCGCTCGACCTCGACATCCCGATCATCGACATCTGGAACCTGCTCGGCAACGGCGAGCGCGTGTGACCGAGCTGATATCGGTCGTCGTCCCCGTTTACAACGAGGACGAAGCGATCGGCACATGCCTCGATCGGCTGACCGAGGCCATCACCTCGCCGTTCGAGATCCTCGTGGTCTTCGATTCGCCCGACGACACGACGCGCGCGCCCGCGGAGAAATACGCGCTCGAGGATCCTCGGGTCGTCCCGACGTTGAACACCTACGGACGCGGCCCCGCGCACGCGATTCGTTTCGGGATCGACGCGGCGCGCGGCGACGTGGTGGTCGTCACCATGGCCGACGGCTCCGACGACGCGAGCCAGGTCGATCAGCTCGCGCGGCTCGTCCGGCGCGGGGTCGTGATCGCGGTCGCGAGCCGCTACATGAAGGGCGGCCAGCAGATCGGCGCCCCGTTCCTCAAGTCGCTGATGTCGCGGTGGGCAGGCCTCTCGCTGTGCTACCTGGCGCGGGTCGGCACACACGACGCGACCAGTTCCTTCAAGGCCTACGACCGGGCCTTCGTGCAACGGGTCGGCATCGAGTCGACGGCCGGATTCGCGATCGCCATCGAACTCGTCGCGAAGGCGCGTCGGCACCGACTCCCCGTCGCGGAGATACCGTCGATCTGGCTCGAGCGCACGACCGGCGAGTCGAACTTCAAGGTGTGGGCCTGGCTCCCCATCTATCTGCACTGGTATCGCTACGCATTCGGACCGAGGATCACGTGAGCACCATCGTTGTCAGTGGATCTGCCGGCTTCATCGGCGGCTATCTCGTAGAAGAGCTGTTGGCGCGGGGCCACGAGGTCGTCGGCGTCGACAACTTCTCGAAGTACGGACCGGTGACGCGCTCGTACGACGCCCATCCGAACTACCGCCTCGTCGAGGGCGACTGCCGCGACGTCGAGTTGATGACAAAACTCGTGTCGGACTGCGATCACTTCGTCGCCGGCGCCGCCATGATCGGCGGCATCTCGTACTTCCACGCCTACGCATACGACCTCCTGGCGACGAACGAACGCATCCTCGCCGCGTCTTGCGACGCCGCGATCAAGGCGTTCGGCGCCGGGCGACTGCAGAAGGTGACGTATCTGAGCTCGTCGATGGTGTACGAGTCGGCACCGACGTGGCCGTCGTACGAAGGGCAGGAGCGCGAGATCCCGCCGCCGCTCTCGTCGTACGGCTTCCAGAAGCTCGCGGTCGAGTACTTCGCGCATGCGGCGTTCGACCAGTACAAGGTCCCGTACACGATCGTGCGGCCGTTCAACTGCGTAGGTGTCGGCGAGGGCCGCGCGCTGGGCGAAGTCGAGGTGTTGAGCGGCAACGTGAAGCTCGCCATGAGCCACGTCGTTCCCGACCTCGTGCAGAAGGTCGTCAAGGGCCAAGACCCGCTGCACATCCTCGGTGATGGCAGCCAGATTCGTCACTACACCTACGGCGGCGATCTGGCACGCGGCATCGCCATGGCGATCGAGCACCCCGACGCGCTGAACGACGACTTCAACCTCTCGACCGCGCAGTCGACGACGGTCCTGGAGTTGGCCGCCCTGATCTGGGCGAAGATCCGCGGCGACGAAGTGCCGTTCCGCTACGTATCAGACCCGGCGTTCGAATACGACGTGCAGCGCCGTGTCCCGGCCACCGACAAGGCGAAGCGCGTGCTCGGCTTCGAGGCGACGACGAGCCTCAGTGACATGCTCGACGAAGTCGTTCCGTGGGTTGCGGCCGCGGTCGACGACGGACGCATCTAGCCCTCTCGTACAGCCCACGACCCGCGGCTCATCCGCAGATGACCGCGCGCTCGGCGCCCGTCGGTGTCGGCGTGATGCGTACGCGCAGCGGGCCCGCGAGCACAACGACGGTCGACGGCGTGAGCGGCTTCGCAGCCGTCGTCGGCGCGCCGACGGTGAGCATGCGCACCGCGCCGCTACGAAGGGTGATGCGGTCGCCCTTCGCGAAGACCCGCGTCGTCGGCGCGACGAGTGTCCGACACCGCTCGGTCTGAGGCACGTCCGATGCGCCCAGCGTGAGATCGAGGGTCTCACGGGCGTTCGCAGCAGGCGAGCGCGGCCCCGGGTTCGGGAGTCGGCCCGAGGGAACGCTGTCGATCAACCAGCCGAGCGAGAGGAACGGTGCGAGCGACACCGACCGCGGGAGCCGGCGGGCGATCGGCAACCGGGGCGCGGCCAGGATGTACGGACGCCGGGCCTGGATGATCGGTGAGCGGTTCGCGTAGTGAACCAGCTTGTCGATGTTGCCGGGCAATCCGGCAACCAGCACTGCGACCACGACGATCGCGGCCTGCCGCCGGTGCCGGATGATGTACTGCGCCGCGAGGGCGATCGCAGGCAACGTCATTGCGACGACCACGTGGATGTACCGCGGGGTACGCGCGTGTTCGGGCCCGAAGCCCCGATAGATGAGCGCAAGACCGTTCGACTGACCGGACCGGTAGAACCCGGTGATCATCAAGAATGTGATCGCACCTGCGAACAACGCGACCGGCGCGGCCGCTTGCCGTCGGAGCGCGTCAAGGCTCCCGGAGCGCAATGCCACCGCGGTACCGAGGATGAGCACGAGTGCGAGTGCGATGCCGACGCCCGGCAACTGGCCGATGCCGCCGAACGACGCTCGCAACCCGACCGCGACGAATCGAAGCACTTCGAGCGGCGAATTGGTGTGGTAGTACGCGGGCGCCGCCTCCTGCGGAGCGAACGACTGCCACAACAGATAGATCGCACCGAGCGGCACCGTATGCAACAGCGCGATCCGCCATCCGCGCCGCAACAGCATGGCGTAGCCGACGGTGATCGTCATGGAGATCGCGACCCCCGAGCACATCAGCGCCGCGAGCCCTGCGAGGAGACCGAGCAGATCGCGACGGTCGACCGGTCCGTCGTGGTCGGCGAGCAGGAGGTGCACGAGACCGAACGCCAGTGAACCCACGAACGTGATCTGGAACGCGACGAGGATGTTCTCCGCTCCCGCGCCGAGGAAGACGAACACCGTCGCGGCCAGGGTCGACAACCAAGGCCCGACGCCGGCGCGGCGCATGACGACTCGCAACAGGGCGGCGACCGCGAGATGCGCGATGACGACAAGTGCCTCATAGGGAACGATGGTCCGCAGGCCGAACACCGCCCACATCAACCGGTAGGCGAGGATCGGAAGCGTGGTCCAGTGTTCGAAATGCGGACGCAGCAGGTCACCGACGTTGCCACCCGTCCGCGCCGCGATGAAGTCCCAGTCGTCGAGTTGAAACCATGTGCCCCGGTCCCACCAGAGCATCAGCGGCAGCGCAATCGCCTCGACCGCGGCGAATGCCAGGCCCGCGGCTCGCGCGCGAGGAGAGCGATCGGGGCGAGACCGCATCCACGACCGCGCACCGTCGCGACGCGACGGGTCGGCCGCGTTCGACGCCGCCTCGATGTCGTCCGGAGCCTTCACCACTCGTCGTCCCCACTACGCCGTTCGAGTTGTCGGTGCGCAAGTATCACAGACGGCCGAATCATCGAGGAGCCGACGCGCTATGACCGGAACGCGGTTTATCCGCCATCGCGCCCGGGTGTGTGCGACACATGCACAGCTAGTATTCCTGGCTTGCAGGTCCCGCAGTCGAACCACATCGCCGAGATACTCGCTCAACGGGTTGCAGGGCGGTATGCCGATCTTCTCCCCCGCCCCGAGCACAAGCTCGAGCTGCCACCCGACCTCGTCGACGGGAAGCGTGTACTCGTCACGGGCGCGGACGGTTTCCTCGGACGGCGAATTGCCGAGCACCTCGATGAGCTCGGCGCCGAGACGTACCTGACCGACCTTCCCGATCTCGACATCACCAACGCGGAGCTCGTCGACCAGACGATGCGACGCCTGCGTCCCGACCTCGTGATCCACCTCGCGGCCATGAAGCACGCGCCCGTCGGAGAGGTTCACCCGCTCGGCACGACTCAGGTGAACGTGCTCGGCACGAACAACATCGTCGAGGCCGCGACGGTTGCGGGGGTCCTTCCCGGCAATCTCGTCTTCGTCTCGACCTGCAAGGCCGCGGCACCGGAAACGGTGTACGGCGCGACGAAGCTTCTCGGCGAGCGCATCGCCCTGCGCGCCGGGTACTCCGCGGTGCGACTGGGCAACGTGCTCGGCTCGAGTGGCTCCGTGCTCGAAACCTGGGTCGCGCAACGCGAGAACGGCGACCCGCTCGCGGTCTCACCGTGCGAGCGGTACTGGCTGACACCGCACGAAGCGGTGCGGCTGAACCTCGCCGCGTTTCACCTCGGCCCGGGTCTGTATCACCTCGACGCCGGCGTTCCCGAGCCCGTAGAGGCGCTCGCCCGGCGGTTCGAGCCCGGCGTCCCCCTGCAGTGGATACCGCCTCGGCTCGGCGATCGGCTCGTCGAGCGTTTCGTCTCCGACGGCGAGGTGTCCGAGATGACGTCGATCCCCGGCATCGTGCGGATCAAAGAGGTATGGGAAGCCGCGGAGGCGACTCCCGCTTAGTTCCGAATCGTGCTGATGGGTGCCGACGGTGTGGGCCCGGCGGCCGGGCACGCCGTCGACGTCGATCAGTCGGCGACCTTCTCGTAGAGCGCCAGATAGTCGCGCGAGACCGCCTGCATCGAGAAGTGGTCCATGACGAACTGGCGCTGCCCCTTGCCCACGCGCGCCGCCAACTCGCGATCCTCCAAGAGCTCGTGAATCGCGTTCGCGAGTGCAACCGGCGCGTCCTCGGGGACGATCGTGATGTTCTCGCCGGACCTCAGCTCGAGCCCCGGAAAGTTGTCCTCGGCAACCACGGATACGACCGGCACTCCGGCGGCCATGACCTCGAGCGTCGTCGTCCCGAGCCCGAAGTAGTGGAAGTCGTGCGCTTCCACGTCGGAGGCGGCGACGTATGCGGGTACCTCGTCCCGTTCGACCTCGCCGGTGCAGACGAGGTGATCACGAACGCCGAGCTCGTCGGCGAGGCGTAGGAACGCTTCGTCGAAGATGTGGCCGACGACGAGCACGACGAGGTCCGGATGCTGCTCGATGAGGCGCGGCATGGCGCGCACCAATGCGAGCCGGTCGCGGATCAGCGGGATGACATGCCCGAGCGAAAGGACAATGGGCCGGTCGCCGAGCTCGAGCTGCTCACGGACCTTCCGGCGGTCCACACCGACGAAGCGATCGGGCTCGACGCCGATCATGACGGTGGCGACGCGGTCGTCGCGCACGCGATAACGGCGCCGGACGTACGCATCGATGGGTGTGTCGATGACGACGACGGTCGGCCGGCCGATCGCGATGAAGGGTCGCACCAGGAGCATGTCGCCGAGCCACAGGATCTTGCGGGCGATCCGGTCGCTGTGTACGAGCGCGGTGTAGACGGTCAGCACTGTCGGCACCTTCCGGCGCCGGGCCCAGATGGCGCTCATGAACGTGAGATCGAAGAACTGACCGCCCTGGTGGACGACGTCGGGACGGAACTCGTCGAGCAGGCGGAAGAGCTCTCGCATATTGCGCGGGGAGATGGTCCAGGGGATCTCGTAGTTCATGCCGATGCGGAACGGGGGCGGGGTCCAGCTCGGCAGGCGTACGACGCGATAGCCGTCGCGCCATTCCTCGCGCGGTGCTCCGCGGTGGGCCGCGGTGACGACGAGCACGTCGTGGCCGATCTCGGCGAGACGGCGCGCGAGACCGGCAGTGTGGTGCGCACTCCCGCTGGGTCTCGGGAGAAAGAAGTTGTTCGTCATCACGATGCGCACGATGTAGGCACCCATCCCGGAGTGAGGCGCGGTCGGACGGCGAACACGTTCGTTCAGCCTGATCAGTTCGTGTATCAAGCCTATTCCGGGCCCCGCGGACGAGCCAGAGAGGACGCGTGTGATCGGCCGAAAGGTTCGGGGAGAAAAGCGTGTTAGTTACCCGGATGACCTATTCGTATTCATCGTGAAGGGAGCGCGGGCGCGTGCTCGCCGCCGCGCGGGTCAGCGCGTGTCGCCGAGTCGAAGCCCGCATTCGCACACCGCGTCGGCCGGCCTGATCTCGGCGCGCGACACCACGCGACCGCACCAACAACACCAGCCCGCCGGTCGCGCGGGATTGCCCACCACCAGCTGATGCGGCAGTACATCCTTCGTGACCACCGCACCGGCGCTCACCATCGACCAGTCCCCGATCTCGATCGGGCAAACAAGCGTTGCGTTCGCGCCGATCGAGGCGCCCCGGCGGACGGCGGTCGGCGCGACCTCCCACGCGTATCCGTGCGCACGGGGGTGTCGGTCATTCGTGAAGACGGCACTCGGTCCGACGAATACGTCGTCGGCGAGAGTCACACCGGCGTACACCGAGACGTTGTTCTGAACCCTCACGCGGTCGCCGATTCGTACACCGGCGTCGACGAACACGTTCTTTCCGAGGCTGCAGTCACGACCGATGATCGCTCCCGACCGGACGTGCGCGTGGTGCCACACCCGAGTGGCCTCACCGAGCGACACGCCCGACTCGACGATCGCGGTGTCGTGGACGAACATCCTCGAACGGTAGCAAGCCGCGGCGCGGTGACGTTCCGGCCCGGTCCTCTCCGGACCCGCGCATACGACCCTCGTACAATGAGGCTCGCAGAGGAGGCAGGTCTTGGCCGAGAACGACGACCGGAACGACGACGCGCCGCGCGTCGCGCGTCCCGGCGACGCCTACCTCGACCTGTTGGAAGCGGCGTTGTTGAACGAGCTCTACCTGGATCACGAGCTCCGCCTTGCCTACCTCGTCGACTGCCTGCGCAAGAACATGCCGCCCGAGGCGGCCAAGCTCGGTAACCCGGCGCGCGAGCTGCAGATCTCCTGGGAGCGGCTGATCGAGCGTCGCCGTTCCGGGTCCTTGCCGAACGCGTCGCACGAGGGCGCCCAACTGCCGTACCTCGACATCGGCCATGTCCGCCTCGACCACCTCCGACACTGCCTCGACCTCGTGCGCGACGAGCACATCGCGGGCGACCTCGTCGATTGCGGAACGCGCAGGGGCGGCACCGCCATCTTCATGCGCGGCTACCTCAATGCATACGGGCTCGACGACAAGTCCGTCTGGATCGCCGACGCCTTCCGCGTCGAGCAGGACGCCGACGACGCGCTCGATGTGTGGACCGATCTCGACACCGTCCGCGACGGCTTCTCCCGATTCCGGCTCCTGGACGAGCGCGTGCGCTTCCTTCAGGGTCGACCCGCGGACGCGCTCGCGAGCGCGCCCATCGAGCAGATTTCCTTGCTGCGCATCGGGCACAGCGACGCCGAGGCGATCGAGGCGTTGGCGGAGATGTACGACTCGGTCGCGTTCGGCGGCATCGTCGTCGTCGACGACGGCGCGAGCGACACCGGCGCGCAGACCATCGACGAGCTCCGCGGCCGGCTCGGCATCGATGAGGCGACGGAGCGGATCGACGACTCCGCGGTCTGGTGGCGCAAGACGAAGGCGGCCGGACGCCGGAGCAATGCCGACAAACAGCGGCGGACGGCGAGCCACGCGCCGATTGCGCCGACCACGCCGTCGGAAGCGAAGGACCTTTCCGTCATCGTGGTGTTCTACAACATGCGGCGCGAGGCGGCGCGCACGCTGCATTCACTCTCTCGGTCCTACCAGCGCGACATCGCAGACCTCGACTACGAGGTGATAGCGATCGAAAACGGATCTGCCCCTGAGCAGGTCCTCGGCGACGAATACGTACGAGGCTTCGGCCCGGAGTTCCGCTACGTGAACCTGGGCGACGACGCGACTCCGACGCCCGTCGACGCGCTCAACGCCGGCGTGAAGCTGGCGACCGGCAAGGTCATCGCCTTCATGATCGACGGCGCGCACGTGCTGACGCCCGGGGTGTTGCGGCACGCGATGGCGGGGCTGCGCACCTACGCGCCGGCGATCGTCGCGGCGCAGCAATGGTATGTCGGTCCCGGTCAGCAACCCGATGCGATTCTCAACGGTTACGACCAGTCGTCCGAGGACGAGCTCTTTCGCCGCGTCGAATGGCCCCTCGACGGATACCGGTTGTTCGACATCGGGCACTTCATCGGCGATCGCGATTGGTTCGT
>JAUZEI010000065.1 GCA_030839105.1 Actinomycetota bacterium | reverse complement strand
CCGCTGCTTCACGTCGACCGGGCAGGGCGCGGCGCCGTGGATGATGAAGACGAGCGACGAGATGTCGTAGCGCGTCTTGACGGCGCCGGGCAGCGAGAGGAGGCGATGGAACATCGTCGGCACCATGTGGGTGTGTGTGACGCGGTGCTCTTCGATCAATGCGAGTGTGCGTTCCGCCGACCAGCCGTCCATCATCACGATCGGCACTCCCATCGCGGCGGGGGCCGTCAACGAGAACGACAGGGGCGCGGCGTGATACAGAGGACCCGTACAGAGATGGACGTGGCGTCCGCCGCGGTATTGCGTCAGCTTCGCGACGTCGAGCGCGCTGCGCGGATCGGGCGGTCGGCGCACGCCCTTCGGTCGCCCTGTCGTCCCCGACGTGTAGAGCATCGTGCTGCCGACGATCGGGTCGTCGATGTCGATGCCCGCTTGCGGCGCGAGCACGGCGTCCCATTCTTCGAAGCCGTCTATTGCACCCCCGACCGCGACGAGTGCGCGGACGCGCGGCGCGAGGTCGGCGGCCCGGCGTACGACGTGTGCGAACCGCGCGTCGGCGACGAAGGTTGTTGCTTCGCAGTCGTCGACGATGTAGCCGGCTTCGTCACCGGTGAGATGCCAGTTCACCGTGGTGAGCCGTAGGCCGGCGCGTTTCGCGGCTGCGACCACCTCGAAGAACTCCGGGCGGTTGGAACACATCAGCGCGATTCCGTCACCCGGCTTCACGCCGCGCACCCGCAGCGCCCGCACCAGACGGTTGGCATTCGCGTTCGCCTCGGCGCGCGTCCGGGTGCCGGCGTCGGAAATGACCGCGGGAATGTCACCGCCCTCCGCGGCCCAGAACGCGGCAAGCATTCCCAGATCCGCCGACGCGTGGAGTCGGTCCAGATCAGGCGCGCTCACACCGGAGATGCTTGCCGGTCGGTCTGCACCTCGTCCAGCCTGCCGAACCGGCTACGCCGTCGCGACGCGATCCTTCTCCACTTCGTCGAGCGACTCGTACTCTGCGCCGGTGTCGGCGAAGTCCTCGAACTGGATGACGCCGATCTCCGTGAAGCGCTGCCGGAGCCAACCGTCCGCCGCGTCGAGCAGTCCGAGCTTCTTGCAGTTCGGGACGATCTTCGAGAACAGCAGCTGCTGGAAGATCTGCTGGGCCGGCGGGTTGACCTTGTCCATCGTCTTATAGATCTCGTCGGGGTCGACGCCCATGCGTGACCACATCTCTGCGTGCGCGAACCGACGCTGCAACCGCCGCGCCACGTCGAACGCGAACTCTTGGCGCTCACGTAACTCGGCGTCGGTGAGCTCCTTGTAGAACTCCTGCAGTGACAACACTCCGAACGCCACGTGGCGCGCCTCGTCGCTCATGACGTAGCGGAGCAGCTTCTTCAACAGCGGTTCCTGCGCCTGTTTGTGCATCGAACCGAACGCGGCGAGCGCGAGGCCTTCGACCATGATCTGCATGCCGAGGTAGGTCATGTCCCAGCGCGGGTCGGAGAGGATGTCGTCGAGGATTCCTTTGAGGTTCTCGTTGATGCCGTACTGCGTGCCGAGCTTGTCATCGAGGTAGCGCGCGAACACCTCGACGTGCCGGGCTTCGTCGACGACCTGCGTCGCGGCGTAGTACTTGGCGTCGATCCACGGCACGGTCTCGACGATGCGCGCAGTGCACAGCAGCGCACCCTGCTCGCCGTGCATGAACTGCGACAGCAAGGAGTTCTGCAGCTCGATCCCGACCTGGCGCCATTCCTTGTCACCGAAGTGCTTGACCGGAGAACCATCGGCTTCCGCCAGGGCCTGGAAACGAGCGGTGCCACCCTGGCCGAGCTCGTCGGCAACCTTCTCCGGGTCGACGTCGATCGACCAGTCGAGATCGGTCGACGCGTTCCACTGCGACGTCTTCGCCTTCTCGTACAGCTTCATGAGCGGCACACGACTCCGCTCGTAGTCCCACGTGAAGATCGTGCCGATCTCGGCCGTCACGGCGTGGATCTGTTCGAGATCGTCCTTGGTCATGTCAGTCGACATTGGGTTGCTCCTCCGAGACGGCGTCGAGAAGACGCGAGATCAGTTCGTGCCATGCACCTTCGGGCGGTGCGTCGACCTGCAACGTGCGCATCACGAGCGCACCCATGGCGAGCGTGAGTCCGAAGCGTGCGAACGCCCCGGAGTCGAGCGCGGGATCGATCGTGCCGTCGCTCTTGCCCCGTTCGACGACCTCGACGAGCGCCTGCTCGCGCGTCGCCATTCGTTCGCGCAGCGCGGTGGCGAGCTCGTCGTCACGGCGGGCGGCGGCGATGGCGTCGATCAACAGCGGCGGTTGCCGGCGGGGCTGCACGAGCTGGTCGCCGAGCATCTCCAGCATGGCCCGCGGATTGCGGCCGATCGCCTCCACGAGCAGCGCGTCCATCTCCACCCCGACGCGGGCGCCGATGGCGGCGAACAGCAACGCTTCCTTGTCGCGGAAGTTTGCGTACACCGCGCCGGTGGTGAGGCCGGCGGTGCGCGCGATGTCCTGGAGGCGGGCGCCTTCGTAGCCTTGGTCGACGAACACCTCGACGGCGGCGGCGAGGAGCCGTTCCCGGGTCGAGGTGTCTTGCATGACGGCCATCCCCCCATGATAACGATCATTATCCAAGGTGGCAACGTCGGCCGTCCCGGGCCGGGGTGCGAAGATGCCGCCGTGGACCTACCCGTGACCCTGGCCGAGGTGCAGGCCGCGGCGGAGACCATCCGCGGCTCCGTGCGCATCACTCCCACGTCGCCCTCGGAGACCCTGTCGGCGATCACGGGCGCCCACGTCGCCTTGAAGTTCGAGAATCTCCAGTTCACCGGTGCCTTCAAGGAGCGGGGGGCGCGCAACTTCCTCGCCCGGCTGTCGCCGGCGGATCGGGTGCGCGGGGTCGTTGCCGCGTCGGCGGGCAATCACGCCCAGGGTGTGGCGCACCATGCGCACCTCCTCGGCATCGCCGCGACCATCGTCATGCCCGCGGACACTCCCTTCACGAAGGTCACGAACACCGCGTACCACGGGGCCCACGTCGTGCTCGAAGGTGACGGCTACGCCGGCGCGTTCGCCGGCGCGCAACGCATCGGAGCCGAGACGGGGGCAACCCTCGTTCCCGCCTTCGACGACCCGCTCGTCATCGCCGGCCAGGGCACGATCGGCCTCGAGATCCTCGACCGGATCGGCGCGGGCGCGCTCGACGCGGTCGTCGTGCCCATCGGCGGCGGTGGCCTGATCTCGGGCATCGCCGTGGCGGTGAAAGCGCTCCGGCCCGCGGTACGGGTCATCGGCGTGCAGGCGGAGGGCTATGCCGGGATGCTGCACGCGCTGGACCGCGCACCGCGGCCGGAAGGCGGACCGACGATTGCGGAAGGGATCGCGGTCGCCCATCCGGGAACGCTGACGCGCGACATTGTCGATGCCCTCGTCGATGACATCGTCGTCGTTTCCGAACAACGCATCGAAGAAGCGATCGCACTCGGCGCCGAGATCGAGAAGACCATCCTCGAAGGCGCGGGCGCGGTGGGACTCGCGGCGCTCCTCGAGTATCCCGACCTGTTCCGCGACCGGAGCACGGTGGTCGTGCTCAGTGGCGGCAACATCGACGCGCGGATGTTCTCGTCCGTGCTCCTCCGCGCGCTCGCGCGATCCGGGAGGCTGGTCCGCTTACAGATCGAGCTTCCCGATCGTCCCGGCATGCTCGCCCTCGTTGCGGAGATT
>JAUZEI010000040.1 GCA_030839105.1 Actinomycetota bacterium | reverse complement strand
GGTTGCGCGCTTCGGCCCGGTAATCGAGCTCGGCCATGAGAGCAACGCGGAACTCCTCCGCCATGGCCGCGAAGCCATACCGGCGCCCGATCTTCGTGTGGTCGTCGACGAACGTCGCGAGTTCGTCGATGACTTCCATGTCGTCCACGATGCGCTCGCGGATGTCGGGTCGCTGCACCTTGACGGCAACGGGCCGACCATCTCGGAGAAGGGCGTGGTGAACTTGACCGAGGGACGCGGCCGCCGCGGGTTCGGCCGAGAATTCGGAGAACGCCCGCGATATGCGCATGCCCAACTCGGTCGTCACGACCCGCTCGATGTCATCGAACGGAACCGGCTCGACCTTGTCCTGCAAGCGGCTGAGCGCCTTCAGATAGGACGGCGGTAGGAGGTCAGCGCGCGTCGACAGCAGCTGGCCGAGCTTCACGAAGGTCGGCCCCATGGCCTCCAGCTCGGCGGTGAGCTGCTGGGCATCCTCGGTCGCGTCCACGCCGAGACCGTCGGTCGCGGCGGCCGGGTCGTCGAAGTCGGGGCGCGCACCGACCACGTTGCGATGCTTGAGCAACAGCCGCCCGATATCGGTGTAACGAAGGACGTGCTTCGCTTTCATCCAACTAGGTATTCCGCGTGCGTCGCCGATACAAACCACGGTGGGTGGCCCAATGCGTACTCCGCGGATATCGCCGCGCGGCTGCGCCTTTCGGCCGGCCGGATCAGCCCGTGGGCGCCGGTCGCCGCGATTGACCGGGCCGAAGGGATGTGTCGCGTCGCATCGTCACGACACCCTTTGCTCAGGTACCTGAGTGCGCGGCTCCCGCCCCGGGTCGCGACGGTGGCGGGAACGGTTGCCTTCCCATACGCGGGCCTCCTCGTTCGTAGAGGAGTGCTCGACGAGGACGGGGATCGGATCCGCGTACGCGCGCAACACACGATGGAAACGGCCGGCTGAAACCGCCCGTCCACCGAAAATGGCGATCCCCGTTGTGGCGATGGCGAACATGGCGACCGCGAACATCTGCATGGTTGGGTCCTCTCGCAAGGTGGGAGGTGCGCCGGAGCACGTCGACGGGACTCGAGAAGATCGTCGGCGTTCCCGACCCCGGTTTCGCCCCGCGAATGCGTGGTTCCGCATCGGCCGACCCACGACGAAGCGCCGGCGATCGTGCGCGCGAGTCGTCATGACCGGGCGGTCGCGACGACCTCCGTTCCAGTTTTTCGCAGGCGCTCGATGCTGGCTCCGAGCAATCGGCACACGTACATCTGGCTCACGCCCATCCGCCGACTGATTGTCTTTTGATCGAGCCCTTCGAAAAATCGCATTCTGACGACGGCGCGCTCGCGCTCGCCCAACTTGCCGAGGAGATGGTCGATGGCTTCCCGGTCTTCGACATTCGACAGACCTCGGTCGACAATGCCCCATTCGATCGTCGAGTCGTCGTCGTCGGCTCGGCGCGGCGCCCCGTATCGGCATTCTCGGGCCGCCAGGGCTTCGCACACCTCATCCGTCGACCAGGCGCCGTAGTCGGCGATCTCCGCGACCGTGGGGGTGCGATGCAGGTCACCCGTGAGCTGCTCGACGGCGCGGGTCACCCCGAGAAAGCGCTCCTGCACGGATCGCGGCGGTCGAATGATCCAGGCGCGATCGCGGAAGTGCCGTTTCAAGCTGCCTGTGATCGTGGGCGAGGCGAAGGTCGCGAAGGTCCATCCGCGGGACGGATCGAACCGCTCGACGGCTTGCACGAGTGCGATGAGGGCAACCTGACGCAGGTCTTCCAGTTCTTCGCCGCGACCGACGAAACGCTGCGCGGCTCTGTAGGCGAGACCGATGTGTGCCGCGACAAGTTGGTCGCGCACCCGTCCATCGTGCGTGCGTTGATATTCGGCGAAGCGGGCAACGTCGTAGCGCGCCCTTGCCGCTGATTCCTGGGTCCGCTCCTGGTCTATCTGCATGAACGCAGACTCACACCGCCGCGCCGCCCGTACCTCACGCGACCACGTAGGTGTGAACGGGAACCGAGCACTACGCAGTCGTGATCGAACCGACGGGGCCCGGGCCGGGCCGGGGTGGGGGGAGCCGTCGCCGCGGCCCGGGCCTCGATTGACTTCTTCTTCAAAAAAGTGAGCTCAGGTCAACTGGCCCGCAGCTCGCACAACTCAAGCCGGACTCACGAAGCGGCGATGTGATCGAGTGCGCGGGTGACGACGGTGACGTCTTCGTGGCCCAGTCCCCGATCGACCAGCACCTGCCACGTATTGGCAAGCTCGGCAAGCACAGGCAACTGCTCGTCCCCCGCCTCGAGCGCGAGCCGCACATCCTTCAGGCCGAGCGCCAGTGAGTACTCGGGCCCATACTCCCCCGTGGCGATGCGTTGCAGCTTTGCGTCCACGTACGCGGACGCGAGAGGACCAGAGCCGACGCCGTCGATCACGGCCTGCGTGGTGAGGCTCAGGCTGTGCGCGAGAGAGATCGATTCGGCAATTCCCTCGACGATGAACGCGAGCA
>JAUZEI010000019.1 GCA_030839105.1 Actinomycetota bacterium | reverse complement strand
GTCGAGAAGACGAGGTGACCCGTCTCGGCCGCGGTGAGCGCCGTCTTCACGGTCTCCACGTCGCGTACCTCACCGACGAGGATGACGTCGGGGTCCTGGCGCAGCACGCGCTTCAGCGCGGAGTGGAAGTCGGCGGTGTCGGTACCGACCTCGCGCTGGTTCACGATCGAGCTCTTGTCGGCGTGCAGGATCTCGATCGGGTCCTCGATCGTCACGATGTGCCGGTTGTAGTTGTCGTTGATGAAATCGATCATCGAACCGAGCGTCGTCGTCTTGCCCGAGCCGGTGGGTCCCGTGACGAGGATGAGACCCCGCTGGTGATCGGTGAGCTTGCGAATGACGGGCGGGAGTCCCAGCGCGTCGAATGTGGGGATGTCGCTCTGGACACGGCGCAGCACGAGGCCGACCGATCCACGTTGGCGCATCACGTTGACGCGGAATCGACCGAGACCCGACACCGAGTAGGCGAAGTCGGCCTCGGAACTACCGATGAACTCCTCGGCGCGCTGCTTCGGCATGATCGCGAAGGCGATCCGCTCGGTCTCCACCGGCGACACCGGGGCGAGATCGGTGCGCTCGAGCCGACCATCGATGCGGACGAAGGGCGGCGAGCCGACCTTGATGTGCACGTCGGAGGCGCCCCGCTCGACGGCAGTGCGAAGTAGCTGATCGAGATCCAACACGCGAGACCACCTTGTTGCCGTTTGGCTTGTTGCCGTTTGGCTTGTTGCCGTTTGGCCTTGTTGCGGTTTGGCCTGCCTTCGGCCCTCCCGGTTTCGATCGGCACGCGTCGGGTCCCGCTGGAGCGGACCGGGTGCGGAAATTGGCTCGCGAGCGCCGAAATCGGACGCGTCGCCCGCAGGACGGCCGACCTCAGTCGGGGGCGGGCAGATCGCGCTCGCGCAGGTCGCGCACCGCATGCACCACGGAGCGCCCGGGCCCGTTCGCCGTCGCCGGCTCCAAACGGTCGGGTTGCCCGAGCAACGTCGACACCGTGGCGGTGGTCGAGTCGCGCAGAGCGTCGAGGTCGTATCCACCCTCCAGAAACACGACGAGCCGCCGGGGGGCGGCCAGCGCCATGATTCGGGCCGTCAGATCGACGTAATCGCCGGCCGACAGCCCGAGCCCGGTCAGCGGATCGGCCCGGTGGGCATCGAAGCCGGCCGAGATGAGCACCCAAGTGGGCGCGAACCGCTCGGCCGCGGGCTCCACCACCGTGTCGATGGCGTCGAGATAGACGTCGCCGGTCGCGCCTGCCGGCAGGGGGAAGTTCACCGTCGCGCCGAGACCCGATCCCGACCCCGTATCGGTCAGGCGGCCCGTGCCCGGATACAGGGGCCACTCGTGCATCGAGACGTACATGACCGAGCCGTCGGCGTAGAAGATGTCCTGGGTCCCGTTGCCGTGGTGGGCGTCCCAATCCACGACGAGCACCCGTTCGCCCCGGCTACTCAGGGCGGCGGCCGTCACTGCGACGTTGTTGAGTAGGCAGAAGCCCATGGCGCGCTCGGCGACCGCGTGATGACCGGGGGGTCGCACCGCGCAGAACGCGAAGTCGCCGTCGCCGCGTTCGAGGGCGTCGACCGCCTCGAGCCCACTGCCGGCCGCGAGCAGAGCCGCCTCCCAGGATGCGGCCGACGCGCCGGTGTCGCCGTCCAGCCGACCTCCGCCCGCGGCGCAGAACCGCTCGAGATGGTCGAGGTATTCGGGAGTGTGGACGCGCTCGAGCTCGTCCCGCGTCGCCGGCCGGGGCTCGAGTCGGCGCCGGGCTTCGTCGGGTGCGCCGGCCTCCAAGCCGTCGAGAACCGCCCGCACCCGGGCCGGTCGCTCCGGATGACCACGGCCGGCGTCGTGCTCCTCGAAGTGTGCGTCCGTCGCGACCAATAGCACGCTGGGAGGCTAAACGAACCGCGGCTCTGGACGGTTCTGCACGTCTCCCGTCGCTACGCTCGCCGCCGGTGAAGGCGCACCGAGCGCAGTCGTACCGATTTCATGGGGGCGTCGCCCGGGTCGCGGCGTGGCACGGCCGCACCGACGTGGCGTCGTTGGCATTGCACGGACCTGACGCGCCTTCACCGCGGACCCTGCACCGGCTCCTGGAACGTCTGCACGAGGCGGGCTATCGCGAAGTGGTCACCAACGCCCTTGGGCCGGGGACCTGCCTGCCCCTCGTCGACGTCGGATTCGCGGTTCGGGGCCGCCTGCACCTCCTCGTGCACGATCTCGCAGAGCTCCCGCCCCCGAGCGGACGCACGCGCCGATCCACGCGCGCCGATCGCAACCTGTTGCTCGCAGCCGACGCGGCCGCGTTCGACGAGTTCTGGCGTTTCGACGCGCTGGCCCTGCGCGAGGCAATGCGCGCCACACCGCGATCGCACATCCGCGTCGCGCCCGTCCGCTCGGAGGCGCGCGGCTACGGACTCTTCGGGCGCGCCGGCATGGCTGGTTACGTCCAGCGGCTCGCGGTCACACCCGAAGTGCAGGGTCTCGGTATGGGACGCGCGTTGCTCTCCGACGGGCTGCGCTGGCTCCGGACGCACGGCGCCCGGCGTGTCTACGTGAACACCCAGGAGGACAACGAGCGCGCGCTGGCGCTGTACGTCAAGGCCGGATTCGCGCAGCTTCCCATCGGACTGAACGTGTTGGGCCGAGAGCTGTGAGGCGGATGCGTCCGACGTCTCGTCAACAAATTCGGGGCCGGCACCTGGGCACGGTCGTCGCCGCGATCGCGGTGCTCGCCGCCACACTTGTTCTTGCCGGCGCGCCCGGCGCGTCGGACGCGCACGCCCAGGAGACGACCACGACGGTTCCCGGCGAGAAACCCGTTCCGGTCGGCCTCACGTTGTTGAGTCAGAGCCCGTGGGTGCCCTTGCGGCAGACCTTCACGATGAGGCTGCACATCGACGAGCCTGCGCTCGCGGCCCGGCCCGGCGCCGCGATCGCGGTGCGCATCGACCAGTCGAAGGATTCGCGCAGTGGCTTCGACGCCGTGATCGACAAGGGCGACCCGGGCGCCACCCTCTACGTGCCGAACCAGATCAGCGTCGCGTCGCTGCAGCCCGACCGGCAGGGCAACGTATCGATCACGTTCGGTCTCTCCAACTCGGGTGTGCAGCCCACGATCGGTATCAACCACACCGGCGTCTATCCCGTCGAGGTGCAATTGGTGAACACCGGCGTCGCGTCGGCGTCGTTCGTCACCTGGCTCGTGGTGGTCGACAGCCGCGCGGAGAGGCCGATCGAGAAGAAGCTTTCCGTGGCCTTCGTCCTGCCCGCCGTGGCCGATCCCATCAAGCTCCCGGACGGCACCGACGACCCCAAGGTCGTCGCGGAGATGCGCTCCGGAGGGCGGCTCGACCAGATCTCGCAGCTCCTCGCGCGCGCCAAGGACCTCCGGATCTCGGTGGTTCTGGGTCCCGAGACCGCCGAGGCGTGGAAGCGTCTCGGCCAGCGGTACCCCGCCGCGAAGGCGTCGTTCGCCCGCGTGCGCGCCGCGGCCCTGCGGTCGAACACCGAGGTCCTCCCCACTCCTTACGTGCCGATCGATGCCGCCTCGCTGGAGGCGTCCGGTCTCGGCCGGTACCTCACAACGCAGTACGACGAGGGGCAGAGCGCGCTCCGCGCCGCGCTCGGCCGGACCCCTTCGCGGGCGGCGCAGTCTGCCTTCATCGACCCCGCCCCGACGAGTGACGCGGTCGTCAACGAGCTCCGCCAGAGACTCGTCGACCGCGTCGGCGTTCGCGAGCAGGCGCTCATACCCGTGGAGCACCCGTTCACGCCCGCCGAGGCGTTCGTCCTCGACACGACGGGTGGCGACTCCCGCGGTGTCGCAACCGCACCCTTCGTCGAGAAGCTGTTCAACGGCCGCGACTCGAGCGCGCTACGGGCCGAGCGAGTCATCGCCGCGCTCGCGGAGATCGCGTACGAGACGCCGTCGATCGCACGCGGCATCGTGATCGCGCCGCCGCAGCGCTGGCGGCCCGACCTGAAAACGATGAACACGGTCATCGATGCGCTGCGCACCCTGCCTCTCGTGCAGACGGTCACGCTCGACGAGATGTTCGCGACCATCTCCGACGAGCAGGCTCTCGGCGCCAGTGTCCAGCGGCGACTCGTTCCGGCCGTGGCGGCGCCCACACCCGTGAGTCCGCTGGAGTACACGAACACCGAGAACGAACTGTTGGCGTACAGCGACGTCGTCGGCGCCAAGGACCCGGTCGTCGTCAACGGCAGGAGCGCACTGTTGACGGCGTTGTCGACGAGCATCTCGCCCGAGCGCGCGCACCGCGAGCTCGCGAAGATCGACGCTGCGGTACGCGCGTTCACGTCGGGCGTCACCGCGGACGAGAAACGCATCACGCTCACCTCCCGGCGCGCGGACGTGCCGCTGAGCTTCGAGAACAATTTGAAACCGGCGCGCGACGTGGCGATACGCGTGCACCTCGACAGTCCGAAGCTGGCGTTCCCGAAGGGCGCCGACCAGATCCGGACGCTGAAACCCGGCAACAACACGATCCGCTTCACGGTGGAGGCGCGCGCGTCGGGCACGTTCCCCATGACGATCAGTGTCACGTCGCCGAACGGGCAGCTCGCGTTCGGTGCGCCGGTGCGCGTCTCGGTGCGCTCCGCGGTGTTCGGTGGTTGGGCGGTCGGGGTGACCATCGCCGCGGTCGTGTTCCTCGCGGGCTGGTGGCTGAACCACTTCCGGCGCACGCGTCGCAACCGGCGCATCGCGTCGGCGCCCGGGCCGGCTCCGGCTCCGGCAACGTGAGCGACGCCGACGAGCTGAACGACGACGACGACGTCAGGCGCGTCGAGAGCGGGACGGTAGGCGGCGCGCTCGACGATCACGAACGGAGCCGCGCCGGCCTCGCCCGGTCGAGCGCCTTCGTCGCCGCGGGCACGTTGCTCTCGCGGCTCACCGGGCTCCTGCGCGTGATCGTGCTCGCCGCCGCCATCGGCAAGGCGACACTCGCCGATACATACAACCTGGCGAACATCACGCCCAACATCGTCTACGAGCTGCTCGTCGGCGGCGTGCTCGCCGCGACGTTGGTTCCCGTGTTCGTCGACCTCCTCGATCGCGACGACGAACGCGCCACGTCGGCGGTCTTCACCGTGGCGATGACAGCGCTCACCGTCTTCACCGTCGCAACGCTGGCGCTTTCACCCCTTCTCGCGCGCCTGTTCGTGCTCCGCGAGCACACTCCGGATCGCGCCGCCCAGCTGCACGTGCTGACCGTCCTCATCCTCTGCTTCGTCCCGCAGATGGTGTTCTACGGTTTCACGACGTTGGCGAGCGCGCTCCTCAACGCGCGCCGCCGGTTCGTCGCCGCCGCGTTCGCCCCCGTCATCAACAACGTCGTCGTGATCGGGGCGCTGCTCGTCTTCGCGTTCCGGACATCCGGTCGCCACGGCGAGATCGCCGATGTCGCACGCGTTCGTGACGACCTCGGCCTATTGTTGTTGCTCGGCCTCGGCACGACCGCGGGGATCGTCGCGATGGCGACGGTGCTCGTGCCCGCCGTCGCGCGTGCCGGCGTGCGCCTCCGCTTCGTGCTCGCCTGGCGCGACCCCGCAATCCGAACCATCTTGCGCCTGTCGGGTTGGACGGCGGGTTACGTGGTCACCAATCAGCTCGCACAGCTGTTCGTACTCGTGCTCGCGAACAACGCGTCCGGCAACGTCTCGGCATACGTCTACGCGTTCACGTTCTACGTCGTGCCGCACGGTTTGCTCGCGGTCTCGATCATGACGACGATGACACCCAACCTCGCGCGCCTGGCGCGGGTCGACGACTTCGAGGGGATGCGCCGCGAGTTCGGACTCGGGTTGCGATACATCGTCGTACTGGTGCTTCCGGCTTCAGTGCTCTTCGCAGTACTTGCGCAACCGATGCTCGGCGTCATCGTGCGCCACCAGTTCACGACGCACGATGCGATCGTCACGGCCGACACGCTGCAGGCGTTCGCGATCAGCCTCGTGCCGTTCTCGGTGTACCTCTATGCGATGCGCGCGTTCTACGCACTGCAGGACACGCGGACGCCCTTCGTCGTCAACGCCTTCGAGAACGGTCTGAATGTCGTACTCGCAGTCGTGTTGTTCCCACGTCTGGGAGTTCAGGGCCTCGCCCTCGCATGGAGCGGGGCATACGCCGTAGCCGCGGTCGTGGCACTCGTGGTCCTGGGCCGGCGGATCGGGAGCGTCGGCGATCCCGTGGTCCTCCGCTCATCGGTCCGGGCCGCGCTGGCGGCGCTCGCGATGGCTGTCGTCGCCGCGCCGGTGGCGGGCGCGATCGGACGGTCGTCGCCGGGCACCGCGTTCGTCGCGACGGCCGTCGCGGGAGCCGCCGGAGCCCTCGTGTACGTCGGCGGTCTGGTCGCACTTCGCTCCGCCGAGCTCGCGGCGCTCGTCGCCCTCGTCCGGCGGCGCGCTCCGACCCCTCCCGGCGTGTAACCATGGTTGCTGTAACCCCGGCCGGTTTCCGGGGATCGGAACCTTGACGCACGGGGTACCGAACCACCGAGGCCGAAATCGATCGAGGCCGAACCCATCGGGCCGACCAAATGAGGAGGGCGCATGCCAGTTCGCATCGTGACCGACAGCGCCTGCGATCTCCCGGAGCCGATCTGCGAGGAGCTCGGCGTCGAGGTCGTGCCGCTCACCATCCGGTTCGGCGACCGTGAGTTCGTCGACCGCAAGGAGCTGAGCGTCGACGCGTTCTGGCGTGAGCTCGGCGCATCCTCGGCGCTCCCGGAGACCGCGGCCCCGTCGGTGGGCGCGTTCGAGGAGACGTTCCGGCGCTTGAGCGACGACGGCGCCGACGCCATCGTCTGCATCAATCTCTCGGCGCGGCTCTCGGCGACGATGCAGTCGGCGCAGGTGGCGGCGAAGAGCCTCGACGGCACGACCCCGATCGAGATCATCGACTCGTTCAGCGCCTCGATGGGGATTGGCAACCTGGTGCTGCACGCGGCGCGGCGCGCCCGCGCCGGCGCGTCGCTCGAAGAGGTCGTCAGTGAGGTCGAGGCTCGGCGTGCACGCGAACACGTCTTCGCCGCGCTCGACACACTCGAATACCTCCGCAAGGGCGGACGCATCGGCGGCGCGCAGGCAATGCTGGGCTCGATGCTTTCGATCAAGCCGATCATCAGCGTGATCGACGGCGCGGTCGAGCCCGCAGGGCGAGTGCGGACCCGCTCGAAGGCGTTGCGCTTCCTCGTCGACCAGGTCCCGGTCGGGAACGTGGAGCTGATCAGCGTGCTCCACGCCAATGCACCCGACGTCGACGAGTTCCTCAAGATGCTCGAGCCCAAGGTCCCCGACGCCGAGGTCACCGTGGGCACCATCGGTCCGGTCATCGGTGTCCACACCGGGCCGCGCGTCATGGGAATCGCCTGGATCGACAAGGAGTAATCGTCGTCGGTGCGGGACGACGAACACGACGAGGCGCTGGCTCGCCGGGCCGCCGAGGGCGATGCGCGCGCGCTCGACGCGCTGCTACGCAACCACAGCGCCTTGGTGCACGGTGTCTGCCGACGCATTCTCGGCAACGCCGACGACGCGCTCGACGCGACCCAAGAAGCGCTCCTGGCGATCGCGCGCAAGATCGGATCGTTCGACGGTCGCTCCAGGTTCTCGACGTGGGCATACCGGGTCGCGACGAACGCCGCGCTCGACGAGTCGCGCCGGCGCGCCCGCCGCCCGCTCCCGTCCGAGACGCTTCCCGAGACCACCGGCCGAACCGGCACCGAAGCATCCGACACCGGCCTCGCCGACCGCCTCGACGTCGATGCCGCGCTCGCCCACCTGACACCCGAATACCGGGCCGCGGTCGCGCTTCGCGATCTGCTCGGCATGGACTACGCGGAGATCGCGATCGTGCTCGACATACCGCCGGGCACCGTCCGGTCCCGGATCTCGCGAGGTCGAGCGGCATTGGCCGACCTTCTCGGGAACCGGGAGACCCCTTCCGAGCATCCAACGACTTGAGATCATGACGCACGATGACGCACCCTTCGAACCCGACGACCTCGACGAGCTCCTCTCCGCCGACCTCGACGGCGAGCTCGAGGCGGCCGCGCGCGATTTCGGCCTGAGCATCGAAGAGGTCACCGCGCGGTTGCGCGCGACTGCGGGCGGCGCCGAACGCCGAGCCGCCTTGGCCGCGGCCCGGGATCGACTCGCGCAGTCGCCGGAGCTCGACGAACTGCTCGATGCCCGGCTGCGCGCCAAGGCGGTCCGGGCTGCCGAGGACGAGATCGCAGCCCGCGCGTCCGAGCGCCGGGAACGGCGCCGGCACGTCCTGCAGGCGGTCAGCGGGATCGCGGCGGCCGCCGTAGTGGTGATCAGCGTCAGCGCGGCGCTGCGCCACGACTCCGCGTCGTCGAAGGCGTCATCGGCGCCGGCGCGCAGCGTGGAGTCAGGCGGCAGCCCACGCAGTGCGCCGACCCAGGCCACTACGAACCAGCGCGGCCTGGGCAGCTTCTCCGACGTGCACGCACTCGGGGCCGCGGCGGTCCACAAGTCACGCGCGGACCAAGCGACGAAGGGTTCGGCGGCGCGGAGTGCGGCGACCCAGTCATCGACTGGAGCATTGACGGCGCCGAACGCGGCCACGGGCACGACCGCCCAGGACTCCTCCGGCGCTGGAACCAACCACCCGTCGAGCGGGACCGCAACCCCTCCGGTGACACCGCTGGGCTCCTCGTTCTCCGGAGCCCAGCACGATGCGGTGGCGAAGTGCGGCATCCCACGGAATGTGCCCATCCGCGGCACGCTCGTGCTGCGCGCGGCGGCCGTCCTGTCCGGTCGACCCGTCGTGGTTCTGGTCTTCGCCGAAGACGGGTATCACACAGTGCTGATCGAATCTCCGGACTGCACGCTCAGGAACCTGCAGCAGTTCCGCTGAGGCCCCCCCGGTCTCCGGCGCGTCGGGAGATGTACGCTTCCGGGCCGAGGAAGAGCCGAGGAACCCGCGTGACCGACTGGACGACCGAAGCTACCGATGTGATCGAGCGCACCGTCGCAACGGTGCGCGACAAAACCGTCGAGCCCGCCCGAACCGCGACCCGCGTGGTCGTCTACGGCCTGCTGGCTGCGCTCATCGCGATCCCGGCGGTCGTCCTGCTCACCCTCGGAGCCTTCCGGGGCCTCGTTCTGGCCGAGCAGGGGTACGTCTGGGCCGCGTGGGTGACTCTGGGCGGAATCTTCGTGCTCGCCGGAGCGTTCTGCTGGACCAAGCGCAACCCCTGATCGAACAGTCCGGTATTTCCGGCAACGAACCGAAATGGCAGCCATGAGCGCGCGGGACGTCATCATCATCGGGTCCGGGCCGGCAGGCCTCACGGCCGCTATCTACACGGCCCGGGCCAATCTCAAGCCCCTGGTCATCGAGGGCATCCAGGCCGGTGGGCAGCTGATGCTCACGACCGACGTCGAGAACTACCCGGGGTTCCCCGACGGGATCATGGGCCCCGAGCTCATGACCCGGTTCCGCGAGCAGGCCGAGCGATTCGGCACGCGGTTCATCACCGCCGACGCCGACACGGTCGACCTGTCGTCCCGGCCGTACCGCGTCTCGGTCGGCGAGCTCGAGCTCACCGCCGACGCGATCATCATCTCCACCGGCGCCACGGCCCGGATGCTCGGTCTGGAGAGCGAGGGCAAGCTCCTCGGCCACGGCG
>JAUZEI010000681.1 GCA_030839105.1 Actinomycetota bacterium | reverse complement strand
CGATCACGGTGACCGGGCTCACGACAGGTAAGACGTACACGTGCACCATGACCGCCACGAACGGTCGCGGCATCGGGCCGGCATCGGTGCCTTCGCCGCCCGTCATCGTCGGGTCGCCCGCGTCGCCGTCGGCTGTGAGCTTGGCTTCAGGCTCCACCACCTCCGCGACCGGGACGCTCAGCATCAGCTTTACTCCGGGTGCTGCCAATGGCAGTGCGATCACCGGATTCACGGCGTCGTGTTCGTCGACTGACGGTGGTGCGCCCGGCTCGGCGACCGGGACTGTGAGTCCGATCACGGTGCCCGGCCTGACAACCGGCAAGTCCTACACGTGCACGGTGACGGCCACGAACGCGCGGGGCGACGGACCGCCGTCGGTGCGGTCCGCGCCGCTCGCGGTCGGGTCACCCGGCGCGCCCACCAATGTGAAGGCGGCTCCCGGCTCGTCGACTGCGACGACCGGGCCCTTGACCGTGACGTTCTCGCCGGGTGCCACCAATGGCAGCGCGATCACGGCCTTCACGGTCTCGTGCACGTCGAGCGACGGTGGTGTCGCGGCCTCGAACACCGGTCCGGGAAGTCCGGTCACGGTGTCCGGACTGACAACGTCCAAGACGTACACCTGCAGCGTTCGGGCAACGAACGGGCGCGGCGCCGGACCGACATCGGCGGCGTCGGCGCCCGTCGTGGTCGGTTCGCCGTCTGCCCCGACCGGAGTAGCGGCAACGAAGACCGCAGCGGGTCAGCTGCGGGTTGCCTTCGCGGCCGGTGCGAACAACGGCAGCGCCACGACGAGCTACACCGCGACGTGCACATCGACCAATGGCGGCGTCACCGGTTCGCAAAGCGGAGCCTCGGGCCCGCTCACGGTGTCCGGCCTCACGTCGGCCAAGACGTACACCTGCACTGTGGCTGCCACCAATGCCCGAGGGACGGGCCCCCCGTCGTCTCCGTCCGGCGCGGCGACTCCGTGACGCCTGCGCGTCGCCGGTAGGCCCGCCGGCGGCGCGGATGGATCGGCGCGACGGTTGACAACGTCGCGCGCAGGCCGGCCCGCCCGAGAGAACGTCGATCGACGATCAATCGGATGGGATGTACGAAGCGGCGTCCTTTGTGGAGCGCCGGCAGACAGAATGGACACGGGCGGTGTGGATATCTGACACGGATGTGTGACCAATGCGCATGTCGCGAACGCGGCATGAGGAGTGTCGATGCGGTCCCGCACACAAAGCCCGCCCAAGCGCGCGTCGCACGGGCGAACCCGGACGACGGCCATATTCATTGCAATGGTCGTACTGGTTCAGTCCGCCGGCGCAATCGCAGCGGCTGCGTCTTCGGTTCCCGCCGCACCGATCGCACCTTCCGCCGTCCCGGGGAATGCGCAGGCGACGGTGAGCTGGACCGCCCCGGCCAACAACGGTTCGGCCATCACCGCCTATGTGGTGACGCCGTACGTCGGGACGACGGCGCAGCCCGCGCGCACATTCAACTCGGCCGCGACGGCTGAGATAGTCACCGCGCTGACGAACGGAGCGACGTACACGTTCCGGGTCGCCGCCAAGAATGCAAACGGCACGGGCCCGCAGTCGGCGTCGACCGGCGCGATCACCGTCGGTGCGCCGTTGAAGCCGACCGCACCCTCGGCAGTACCGGGAAATGCGCAAGCGACGCTGAGTTGGACGGCGCCGGCGAACAACGGTTCTGCGATCACTGCGTATGTAGTGACGCCCTACGTCGGTACGACGGCGCAGGCCGCCCGCACGTTCAACTCGGCGGCAACGACCGAGACCGTGACGGGACTCACCAACGCAACGAGTTACACGTTCAGGATCGTCGCCCGGAACGCGAGAGGCACCGGCCCCAGTTCGGTGCCCACGGCTGTGATCACCGTTGGCGCGCCGTTGAAGCCGACAGCCCCATCGGCTGTCGCCGGGAACGCGCAAGCCACGGTGAAATGGACGGCGCCCGCGAACAACGGGTCTGCGGTCACGGGCTATGTGGTGACGCCTTATGTCGGTACGACGGCGCAGCCCGCTCGTACGTTCAACTCGACGGCTACGACCCAGACGATCACCGGGCTGACCAACTCGACGACTTACACGTTCAGGATCGCGGCGACGAACGCACGGGGAACCGGACCCACGTCGGTTCCGACCAATGCGGTGACGCCGGAGGCGATCTCGTTCGGCGCAAGTATCCTGCAGGGCTCGACCTCGACGTCACCGACCGTCGCGCGGTTCGGTCCGGACGGGCGGCTGTACGTCGCGCAGTTCAACGGACTGATCAACGCCTACTCGATCACCCGCGCCAGCGCGAACGCCTACTCGGTCACCGGCACCGAGACGATCGACGCGATCCAGCAGATACCGAATCATGATGACGACGGTACGCTCAAACCCTCGGTAACGACCCGTCAGATCACGGGCCTTCTGGTTGCGGGTTCGGCAAGCAGCCCGAAGCTGTACGTCTCGTCGAGCGACCCGCGTATCGGTGGCGGTACGGCGGGCACCCAGACGAATCTCGATACCAACTCGGGAGTGATCTCCCGGCTGGATCACGACGCAACCGGCTGGCACCGACACGACGTCGTCCGCGGACTCCCGCGCTCCGAGGAGAATCACGCGACGAACGCCCTCGTGCTCGACCAGACCACGAACACGCTCTTTGTCGCACAGGGTGGCAACACCAACATGGGAGCACCGTCGCACAACTTCAACTTCTTGCCCGAGTACGCGTACGCCGGTGCCGTACTGAAGGTCGATCTCAATGCGATCGGAACGACTACCTACGATCTGCCGACCCTGCTCGACGAGGATCATCCCAACCTGGTGGGGCCATTCGGCGGCGATTTCGGAAAGCGTCAAGCCAAGATCACCACGTCGAGTCCGGTGCAGGTCTATGCCCCGGGGTTCCGCAATCCGTTCTCGCTCGTTCGTACGCGCGGGGGGTCCTTGTACGCCTGGGACAACGGTTCGAATGCCGGCTGGGGAGACATCCCGATCGGCGCCGGTCCGAATGGACAGTGCTCGAACGCCACAAACGAACCCGGTGTCCACCTCAACGACAGCCTCCATCGCATCACCGGTCAGGGTTACTACGCCGGCCACCCCAATCCGACTCGCGGAAATCGTGCGAACACGTTCAACACGACGAACCCCCAGTCGCCCGTTCCTGCATCGAACCCGGTGGAATGCGACGCGCGTACTCCGACGACGAACGGCTCGATCATCAACACCTCCGCCGCCACCACGGGAATGGCCGAGTACACGACGACGAACCTGTCCGGTCAGCTCAACGGTGATCTGATCACCGCAACCTGGCAGGGCAACGTTCTCCGCGACCATCTGAGCACCGACGGGACCAAGGTCTTGAGTGCTGATGTCTTGTTCTCGAATGTGGCGACCCATCCGATCGACGTCGCCGTTGAGGGAGACAGCGATCGGTATCCCGGGACCATCTGGGTCCCGGACTTCGCCGATGGCTCGATTCACGTCTTCGAGCCCGCCGATTTCGGCGGCCGGACGCCGCCCCCGTGCAGCGGTGCATACAGCACGACGCTCGATGAGGACCACGACGGCTACACGAACGCCGACGAGATCGACAACGGCACCGACCCGTGTTCGGCCGCCGACGCGCCCCATGACTGGAACCACAATTTCGTCTCGGACAAGAATGACCCGAACGACGACAGCGACGGCGCGTCCGATGTCGCCGACCCGTTCCAGATCGATCCGAATGACGGCCTCGGCACGGCGGTGCCCATCTCGTACGCGTGGCAGAACGGTGCGACCGTCAACCCGTGCGCGCCGACGCCCACGCCCAGCGGCTGTCCCGGTGGTCTGCTCGGCCTCGGTTTTACGGGCCTCATGTCGAACGGGGCGACGAACTACGGCAATATGTATGACGTCCGCAACATGACCGTCGGGGGCGCCGCGGGCGTACTGACCGTTGCGCAAGTTCCGCCCGGCGACGCCACTGGATCCACGAACACGCAGCAGTATGCGTTCCAGTACGGGGTCAACGCGAACCCCGCGAACACCGGCGTCTTCACGGCTCACACGCGTATCGACGGGCCGTTCGCCGGAGTGGCGCCGCAAGGGAACCAGTCGATGGGCTTCTACATCGGGAACGGCGACCAGGACAACTACGCCAAGGTCGTCCTCAGCGCGAATGGTGGAAATCCGGGCATCCGGTTCGTCGAAGAGGTCGGTGGAGTTGCGAGCGCCGGCCCACTCTCACCGTTGACGCTGCCGGGCCCCGACTCCGTCGACCTGTACATGACGGTAGATCCCGCCGCCGCGACGGTGACGGTCAGGTTCCGGGTCGTCGTGAACGGCGCGGCCGGGCCGATTGTCAATCTGGGGTCGGCGCCGACCCACACCATTCCGGCCTCGTGGCTGACGAGTGCATCGAGGGGTCTCGCGTTGGGAGTCATCGCGACGTCGTCGGGCGGCCCGACGTTCTCGGCGACATGGTCGGTGCTCGAAGCCACCAGTGGCGCGCCGGTCGGCTGAACCACTCTCAAAGGCGATACTCAGAGTTAAGGCGACTCCGGACGTCGATCACATGTATCGTCGAAATAGAGCTCGGATGCGATACACGTGAGAGGACTCGTACTAAAAGTGCCGAAGGGTACTTCTATCCTGACTGCAAGCCTGCTCGTCGCGATCAGCGCGCTCGTCCTTTCCGGATGCGAGGGCGCCGGTAAATGGGTCGCGAAAGCTCCGGCGTCCTTCGCTCGCCAAGAGGTGTCGTACACGTATTCGCCGGCGGTCAAGAAGTTCTTCCTCGCCGGCGGGCACAGCACCGTGCAGGAGTCCTACGACCCATCGTCGAACACGTGGCGCACCGTCGCGCCGCTTCCCGCGAGCCTCGACCACATCCAATCGGTCGCGCTCAACGGGCGCATCTACTACATCGGCGGGCTCATCACGTGGCCGGGACCTGCGGTCGGCACCGTGTACATCTATAACCCCGTGTCCAACACCGTCTCGACAGGCAAGCCGATGCCTGCCGGTCGAGAGCGGGGCGCCGGCGGGGTCGCCGCGTACGGGAGCAAGATCTATTACGCCGGAGGTCTCCACGGGGGGGTCGCCGTCCCGTGGTTCGACGTCTATGACACGGTGTCCAATACGTGGAGCAAACTGCCCAACATGCCGGAAGCGCGGGACCACTTTCAGGGTGCCGTGCTCGGAAGGCGTTTCTACGCGATCGGTGGACGCAACACTGCGATAAACGCGACCACCACGGTGAACGATGCCTTCGACTTCGCGACAGGATCGTGGATCAGAGGTCTGAAGCCGCTCCCCACGGCTCGCGGAGGTTTCGCCGTTGCGGTGCTCGGCGCCGAGGTGCTCGTCATCGGCGGCGAGGGAGGCGGCCGAACGTGGTCGACCGTGGAGGGCTACGACACCAAGTCGGACTCCTGGAGCCGGCTCGCGCCGATGCCCCTGGCTCGTCACGGGATCGAGGCTGCGGTTTGCAACGGGGGCGTCTATGTGGTCGACGGCGGCACACGCCAAGGAGGGGGCGCTCCCACCGACGTACAGCAAACGTTCTTCTCCGGCACCCCGAGAGCGTGTCCTTAGTGTCGTGATTCCGATACTCGTCGCGTCTCGCTCTCGCGCTCGACGCGCGCATCGGTTCGTCGACGACTCGGGCGTCACCCTGTGCCGGCGAACCGACCTGGTCATGCACGCTCTGCGTGCAAGACGGCTCCCGACCGGGCACTCTAGGCGCGTGCGATTGCGGGGGAGGTCGGCGCAGCTGGACGCTTCGGCCGTTGTGGGTTTGCTGATCGCGGCCGCCATTGCCCGGCGCAATGTTCTGCCTCACGGCGGCTTGTATCCGGACGAAGCGTGGCAGGCGTTCGGCGCCGCGAAGGGATCGCTGAGCAACCTGCTCACAGTGGGATTCTCGGCTCCGGGCTTCACCGGGGTCTTGATGGTGTGGCACCGGCTGGTCGGCGCCCCAGAGCAGATGGCGTATCTCCCGTTCGTGGCCGGACTCCTCACGCCGGCTGTGTCATACGTCGTGCTGCGCCGCATCGGAACGGCGTGGTCGGTGAGCGTGCTCCTGGGCGCGGCCCTCGCGTCCGAGAGGCTGAACGTCATCTATTCGGGGCGTGTGAAGTCGTACGTGATCGACGCGCTCATTGTTCTCGGATTTGCCGTAGTGCTGCCGCGGCTCGTCCGGGTGCGCTTCAGTTGGCGCGCGGCGGCGCTCTGGGTCGTCGGGTCCTCCGCGGTCGGGTTCTTCAGCCCATTCGCGCTCATCGCCTCGGCGGTCGCGGGGATGATCCTGTTGGTGCGGGCCTCCGGCGATCGTGCCGTGCGCGCGGCGGCGGTCGTGGGGCAGGGCGTTCTTCTCGCGGTGGTGACGGCCGCGGTACGTCGAACATATGACGTCAAGGCGCTCGAGACATGGTGGAAGCGCAACTATGACGGTTTCATTCGCCTCGACGGGCAACCACTCCGGGATGTCGTGCACATCGAGACGCATATGCGGCGGGTTGCGGGCGTCTTCTCCGGGGGGCCGATTTGGTGGGCATCGCTGACTCTGATCGTGGTGATGGTGACATTGGGTGTCGATGCGATCGTTCGACGCGGTTCTTCGCGCGCCGTGCGGGCCCAATATCTGCTCGTACTCATGCTCGTCGCAGTCGTCGCGAACATGGTCGGCGCCCTCCCCTTCGGTCCGACTTCGATTGGGATGCGGCTCTCGTTGTGGCTCGTCCCG
>JAUZEI010000678.1 GCA_030839105.1 Actinomycetota bacterium | reverse complement strand
TTCGCGATCGCGACGGCCTGGCGCTGACCACCGGAGAGCGACGCGACGAGCTGCCGGACGGAACGCACGGTGGTGACGGCCAGGCTTTGCAACGTTTTCGCCGCGGCCTGCTCCATTGCGTCCTCGGCGAGAACGAGGCGCCGCGTCTTCTCCCGCCCGAGGAACATGTTCTGGGCGATGTCGAGGTTGTCGCACAGTGCGAGATCCTGGTGGACCGTCTCGATGCCGAGCCCGGCCGCGTCGCGCGGGCTGCGGATGTGAACCGGCTTGCCCATCCAGAGGATCTGACCGGAGTCGGGGGTGTGGATCCCGGAGATGCATTTGATGAGCACCGACTTGCCCGCGCCGTTGTCGCCGACGAGCGCGGTGACCTGACCGGCAGGGATCTCGAGGTCGATGTGGTGCAGCGCGCGTACGGCGCCGAAACTCTTGCTGACGTTGCGCAGGTGGAGCAGCGGGGTCGGGTCGGCTCCGGCCGGGTTCCGGGGCTCGACCGTAGCGGCGCCGACGCCGGTGGTCACGATGCGATCCTCCCCCATGACGGACTCGGCAAGTCGGGCGATCTACTCACACCCGTTGTGTACCCGATTCGTGCCGCTCGATCGGCGACGGTGCCCGGCAGCACGCCGGGGCACCGTCGCGGTCGAGGGGACGGGTCGGATGGTCCTACTTGATGCCGGCAGCAGAGCACGCGGCGGCAAGTGCCGCGACGCACAGGTTGGTTTTCGACACCGCGGCGTCCTTGACGACCGTCGACGCCATGTTGTCCGTCGTCACCCAGAGCGGAGTGAGCACCGACGTGGGCACGTCCGTGTTCGACGTCGTGTCCCTGGTGGTGCCGTTGACCAACGAGGCCGGCGGCTTCTGACCCGCCCGCACGTAGAGGGCGATCGAGACCGCCGACTGGGCTTCGACGTAGACCGGCTTGTACACCGTCCCGCACTGGTAGCCCTTCAAGATGTTCTGCAGGCCCGGCAGCGACGCATCCTGGCCGGTCGTCGGGAACGTCTTGGCGGGTGTCTTCTGCCGCTGGAGGACGGCGATGACCGCGTTGGCATTGTCGTCGTTCGGCGTAACTGCTGCATTGATGTTCGGGTGCGCCGTGAGCTGCTGCTCGAAGGTGGTCGCCGCGACCGCAGGCGTCCAGGTCCCCGGGGGCTCGGCCACCTTCACGTAGGCGCCGCCGTCGAACTTGGGCTTCAGCACCCCGTTGTAGCCCTGCGCGAACAACGTCGCGTTGTTGTCGGTCGGGTCACCGTCCATCACGATCAGTTGCGGCTTGTTCACGTTCCATGCCGCGATGCAGTCGATCTCACCCTGGCCGATGAGCTGGCCGACCTTGACGCTGTCGAAGCTCACATATGTCCGATCGGGTGAGCCGCCCTTCACGAGGCGGTCGTAGTCGATCACCGCAACACCCTTGGCCTTGGCCGACGCCTCGATCGCCGCACCGCTCCCCGAGTCGAGCGCGTCGATCAACAACACACTTGCGCCGTTGGTGATGTCCGCCTCGGCCTGGGTCTGCATCGTGCTCGCGCTGCCCTGCGCGTTATCGATCTTGAATTCGCTGCTCGACAGGCCGGCGGCTTCGAACGCTTTTTGTAGGTACGGCCGGTCGAAGGTCTCGTAGCGCGCGGACGATGTCGTATCGGGGAGCAGCACGCCGATGAGGCCTTTGCCCTGACTCGCCAGCGACTTGAGCTGGTTCATCGCGGAGAAGTCGACCGTGAACGACGAGAGAGTGGGAGCGACAGTCGCGGACGGTGACGAGGTCGTCGTACCTCCGCCCGAGTTGCTGGAGCTCTTCGACGAGCTGCCACATGCGCTCGCTACGAGTGCAACTCCCATGGCGACTGCGACGGCAGCCGACCGTTTCCGCGAGACGTGCATGTGTTCCTCCTGCGATGGACGGGGACGCGCGCTTGCTCTGCACGCTGCAAGATGCAGGTCACGGTACGGAAACACGCATGAACGATGTGTAGATGTTCGCGGCGATCCGTGAACGAACCGTGAATGCCGTGGCGGCGTCTATTGCCCAGGCCTCAGCTCTCCGGTCGTCGTCGGCAGCGCCATCCGATAGCCGGCCCGGGGCTCGGTCGCGATCAGCGCGTACTCGTCACCGTCTTCGAGCTTGGCCCGCAGGCGGCGGATGTAGACGCGCGTGTATTCCGTGGCCGTCTCGTAGCCCGGACCCCACACCGCCCGCAGCAACACGGAATGCGTGAGGAGTCGGCCCGGCGCCAGCGCCAGCTCGCGCAGCAGAGCGAATTCTGTCGGGGTCAGGTGCACCGGGCGGCCGTGCTTCGTGACGAGTCGCGCCTCGAGGTCGATGGTGACGCTGCCGAACGTGAGCGGGGGATGCGACGCGTCGGCCGGAGGCGCGGGTCGGCTTCGACGCAGGAGCGCAGTGATCCGCGCGAGCAGCTCGTCGACGCCGAACGGCTTGGTCAGATAGTCGTCGGCACCCAGGTTGAGCGCGCGGACCTTGTCCTGTTCGCCACGGCGGGCCGACACCACGATGATCCCGACCGATGAGTCGCTCCGAATCTCGCGGCACAGGTCGAAGCCGTCGACCCGCGGGAGCATGAGGTCGAGCAGAACGAGGTCCGGCTTCACTGAATCGAGAAGCTCGACCGCGTCGTCGCCGGTGCGGGAGACGACGACATCGAAGCCGCGCACCAGGAGGTTCGCCTGCACGAGGTCGATGATGTTCCGGTCGTCCTCGACGACGAGAATTCGCGTGGAATCGCTCGTCACTCCCCCAACCTTCGTCGCCGTACGTCGCTGACGTCACCCATCGTCGTGTCGAACCTGTCGCGTGGTGCGTCGACCTCCGGACGCTCGACGGGAATCGTCACGGCGACTGTGGTGCCGCGTGGGATCGGTTCAATGACGATCGCACCGCCGTGTGCCTCGACGATGCCGCGCGCGATCGCAAGCCCGAGCCCCGCACCCGATCCGTCGACGAACCCGCGCTGGCGTGGAAGGAACACCCGGGCGCGCAGTTCGTCGTCGATGCCGCACCCGTCGTCGCTGACGCGCACTGTCACGGTCCCGGCGGCATCGTCGAGGTTCGATGTCACGCGGATCGTGGAGACCCCGGCCGCGTGCCGGACTGCATTGTCGAAGATGTTGACGAAGACCTGCTCGAGGCGGTCGTGATCGGCCCACACGGACGGGATGTCGACGACGTCGCTCAGGTCGATGAGCGTGGGCGGGGCCTCGGTCACGCATTTGCGGGCCGCGTCGAGCACGAGATCGAGGCTGCACCAGTCGCGCACGAGACGGAGGGTCCCGGAGTCGATCGCGCTGAAGTCGAGGAGGTCGCCGACCAGGCGGCCCATGCGGGCCGATTCGGTGGCGATCGAATCGAGGAACCGCTCTTGGGACGAGAGATCCCAGCTCACGTCCGTTTGGCGCAACGTCGACGCGTACCCCTGGATCGCGGTGAGCGGTGTGCGCAACTCGTGGTTGAGCTGGGAGAGGAAGTCGCGTTGCAGCATCTGAGAGCGCCGCAGCGACGCCGCTTCCGCGTTGGCTTCTTCGAGCGCCTCGCGTTCGAGCGCCAGCTGCAGCGAGCG
>JAUZEI010000675.1 GCA_030839105.1 Actinomycetota bacterium | reverse complement strand
GTCGCGGCCGGTAGCAACGGGGTCATCTTCACGCCGTGGCTGAACGGGGAACGAACACCCGTCGACGACCACACGCTCCGGGCGGGTTGGAACAACCTGTCGCTCGCGACGACGCGCGCCGAGCTCGTGCGCTCGGTCCTCGAGGGCGTCGCGTACAACAGCCGTTGGTTGCTGGCGACCGTAGAGAAGTTCGTCGGCCGTCCGTTTCCGTGGCTGCACTTCATCGGCGGGGGCGCGCAATCCGAGCTCTGGTGTCAGATCATGGCCGACGTCCTCGGACGGGAGATCCGCCAGGTCGAGCACCCGATTCGCGCCAACGCGCGCGGCGCCGCGCTCCTGGCCGGTATCGCCCTCGGCCGGATCGGGCTCGACGACCTCGCGCGCAACGTCCGTATCCTCGAGACGTTCGTGCCCGATCCCGGGCACCGCTCGATCTACGACGACCGCTACGCGGAGTTCCGCGTGCTGCACAAGCAAACGAGCCGGAGGACCAAGCGTCATGCCCGTCACGCAACCTGAGCGCATGCGAGATGACTCGTTCCCTATGCGGGCCTGGGGTCTCGCGGACGAGGGCGAGCTGGACCGCGTCGTCATCGTGTCGCCCCATCTCGACGACGCGGTGCTCAGTTGCGGACGGTTCATGGCTGCACACGCGGGAGTCACCGTGGTGACCGTCTTCGCGGGCAATCCCGAGAAGTATCCGGAGCCCCAGCGAACGTGGGACGTGCAGAGCGGCTTCGGCCCCGACGACGACGTCATGGAGGTGCGTCGCCACGAAGATCGCGCCGCGCTCGCGTTACTCGACGCCACACCGCTGCATCTCGACTTCATCGAGCACTCCTACCTCCCGGGTGACAAGCCGGTGGCAGCCGAGCTGGTCGTCGACGGCATCGTCGCGGCGCTGGACCCGCTCGAGCCGACGCTCGTGATCGCGCCCTTCGGACTCGCGAATCCTGATCACGAGGTGACGCACCGGGCGTGCATGCTGGCCCGTGACCGTATGCCCGACACGGTCTCGTGGTGGTGTTACGAGGACAACGGCTACAAGCACATCCCGGGCATGCTGGCCTGGCGCGTCTCGTCCCTGTTCCGCCGCAAGCTGTGGCCGACTCCCGTGTGCCCCGTCGTCGACCACGCGGGCGACCGCAAGGCCGCCGCGGTCGAGTGCTACCCGTCGCAGCTGTTCGCGCTCGACGACGACTGGCAGATCCGCGCCAAGCTCGACGCGCCTGCCCCAGAGCAGTTCTGGCGCCTCGCGCCCCCGCCCCCCGGCTGGGAAGGCATCGTCACCACCGACTGACCCCCCAACCCCTGCCAACAGTGGGCAGGAAAACGTGCGCCAGGCGCCGGAAACCCTGCCAACAGTGGGCAGGAAAACGTGCGCCAGGCGCCGGAAACCCTGCCAACAGTGGGCAGGAAAACGTGCGCCAGGCCCCGGAAACCCTGCCAACAGTGGGCAGGAAAGGCGGGTTACGCGACGAGGACCGACGTGGATTCGGTGGTGCGGCCGAGGACGGGTGCGTCGCCGAACGCAGCGACCACCCCGTCGCGCGCCGCCATCCAGTAGCCCTTGCCCGTGCTCGACGCCGCGAACCCGCACACCGACGCGCTCGTCGGGACGGTCGCGCCATGGAACTTGGCGTCGCCATAGTTGAAGATTCCGCCGTCGCTCGCGCAGAGCCAATAGCCCCTGCCCGACGGTGTCGATGCCATGGCGACGATCGGCCGGTTGAGCCGGATGGCACCGGTCGATCCGTAGAACCTCGCGTCGCCGTACGCGAAGATCCCGCCGTCGCTCGCGCACAGCCAGTAGCCGCGGCCCTTCGGCGTGGACGCCATCGCGACGATCGGCCGGTTCAGTCGGATCGCTCCCGTGGAGCCGAAGAAGCGCGCGTCGCCGAAGCTGAAGATCCCGCCGTCCGAGCCCGCGAGCCAGAGGCCCTTGTGCGACGGCGTTCGCGCTCCCGCGACGATGGGAAGCGCGACGCGCGCGAGCGAGCCGAACTTGATCGCCGTTCCGAAGCCGTGGATGTGACCCCCCGGACCGGCGAGCCAATACCCCGAGGCCGTGGCCGGCGGTCGGGGCGTTTTGACGATCGGAGGAGGAAGCCCCGGTCCCGACTTGAAGAGTCCGAGCGGCGAGTACGCCTTGCCGAGCACCGCGTGGTCGTCGACGCCGAGCCACGTCTTCAGAATCGGTGCGTACAGCTGATGGAAGTCGACAATCGGTACGAGGTTTCCGTTGTCATCGAGATCGACCAAGCTCGGCTGGGCGCCGTGCAGACCGCCCTTGACGTGATCGCCGATGACGAAGTGCGGTGCCGCGGTTCCGTGGTCGGTACCGCCGTCGCCGTTCTCTTCGGGGCGTCGACCGAACTCCGAGAACGTCATCACCGCTACGTGTGGCAACCATTTGGGGCTGAGCGTCGTGAAGAAGGCTTCGATCGCGGCGTCGAGACGGCCGAGCAACGTCGCGTGCCAGCCGCCCTGATCGGAGTGGGTGTCGAACCCGTCGAGCTCCGTGTCGATCACGCGGATGCCGAGGTTCGCGTTGATGAGATGGGCGGCGAGCACGAGTTGCTGCTGCAGGTCGTTGGGCTGGTCCGCGAAGCCGTACGCGGGACGGATCCGCTGCGTCAGCATGATGAGATCCGACTCGGTCTGGTTGTACAGGTCGCCGAGGGCACCGAGTCCGGACGCACCGCTGCCCAGGCTGGCGAGCGCGTCGAACATACGCGCGTCGGAGGGGTCGGAGCGATCGATGCCGAACGCATCCCCGAGGCTCCAAGGCAGCGACGACGGGCGCGCGATGTTCGCGGTGAGATGTTCGCTGACCGAGCCGTGCAACGACACTCCGTACAACGATTCGTGCGCGGCGTTCGGGAGTCGATCGAGGAAGCGACCGGCCCATCCCGACTCCACACCGGAGCTGCCGCCCCAACCGCGCATCCAGATGTCGCCCGAGGTGAAGTGGCTGAGGTCGGGCGGCTGGTAGCCGACGCCCCGTACGACCGCGACCTTTCCCCTGTCGAAGCGGGCCTTCAGCTTCGACATCGACGGGTGGAGCCCGAGCCCGCTACCGATCGGCAGGGGATTCGCGATCCGCAGCGAGGATCGCAGCGTCGCGTAGTGCGGGTCCGCGAAGGGCACGACCATGTTGAGCCCGTCGTTGCCGCCCGCGAGGTTGATCGTCAACAAAATGCCCTGGTCATCGGCGACCGGCGGAGCCGCGAACGCCTGCAGCTTCGAGAGGTATGGGCTGGCAGCGACGACGCCCGTCCCCACCGCGCTGTACTGCATGAAGCGCCTGCGGGAGAAGCGACTCCGTTCGAAAAGGTTGGGTCCGGGTGTTGTCACGGTCGCACTCCTAGGCGAGGTTGAATTCGGGGCTGAGCATCAGCAGCCTCGTCAGGTTCAGGAATTGATAGTTGCTCCACGCGTGAGTGTCGGCGCGTTGAGCCGTGAGCCACGCTTCGAGCTTCGCCCGCGTGTTCGCCGACGGGCTGTCGATGCCGAAGACGTCGAAGCCGCGCTGCACCGCGTTCGGCACAGTCATGCCGACGATGTCGTTCAAGGTGCTCGACGCGGTGCCCTGCCAGATGAGGTAGTTGACAAAGTTCGCGCGCGACCACAGCTGTGATGTGGTCAGCCAGTATTCGTTCGGCCGCCACCCCGAGACGTTGGGCGGTTCGAACAGCGCCTGCCCCATGTCGCCCATGTGCCACTGGGGATTCGCGTCGCCGGCCGTCACGTTCACCACCCTCAAACAGGCGGCGACCCACTCGGCGGGGGAGCGAACGAGTCCGTTCATTGCCTTGGCCGACACGAAGTTCGGGTGCATGAAGATGGCGCGTACGAGGTCCTCTACCAACAGATCGTTGGCGAGGAACGCGTTGGCGAGGTCGGTGACGACGGTCGGCTCGGGGTCGGGATACGCGAAGTACGTCCACATCTTCGCCGCGATGTACTTCGCCGCGATCTGCTTGCGCGCGGCGTCGGTTCCGAGAATGAAGTCGATGACGTCCGGGCCGTCCCAGTTCTTCGTGACGCCCATGAACGTCTTCATGCCGGTGTCGTGGCGCGTTGGATAGAAGTGGTACTGCTCACGGTCGTCCTGGAGCGTGTTGTGCCCGGTCCACGCCTGGGCCGACGCGACGACGTCGTCCTGGCTGTACTCGTCCACACCCAGCGTGAAGAGCTCCATCAGCTCGCGTGCGAAGTTCTCGTTCGGACGACCCTTCTCGTTGGGATCGTTATCGAGCCAGATGAGCATCGCGGGCTGGATCGACATCGTCTGTACGAGATCCCGGAAGTTGCCCTTCGCGTTCGCCCGGAACAGCGCGTTCTGTTGATACATGAGCAACATGTCCGAGACCTTGTAGTTGGCGGTCGCGAAGTGCCCGTGCCAGAACAGGGTCAGCTTTTCCTGCAGCGGCGCGGGCGAGGTCGCCATGCGATCGATCCACCATTGCTGGAGTTGGTACTCCTTTTCCCAGTCGCCGGCGTTGGGGTCCGTCAGGAACCCAGGCTGAGCACCTGGAGGTGCTGCCGAGAAATCGAGCAACTGGTCGACGGTCGTCGCCCACGGTTGGCCGGCGAGCGCGGCGACCCGGGTCTGAGATCCGCCGAACCCGGCGCGCCGAAGCAGATGTGCGACGCTCGCGATGGGCGGCACGTCGTTCCCCCTTGACCTTGACTGACCAACCCGCCCGATCCCTCATCGACGGGAACGCATCCCGTCCTTGAGTGATCGGTGCCGATTTGGCGAGATCAGGTCGGCGTGCTGGGAAACGAACGAGTCCGTGCCGACGAACTACGGCAGGCCGGCACCGGGAACGTCGACGTCGACGGCTACGATGCGCCCAACGCGCGCGGCGCGCGCTTAGTCGGGAACGTGCGTCGGCGCGGTGCAGACGTACAGCGTCGTTCGGTCCGCGCCGCCGAGCATGCACGCGAACGCGCCGGGATGCGTTCCCTTCACCTCGTCGAGTACCTCGCCGCCTTCGCGTATGCGGAGTACGCGCCCACTGAAGGGGCACGCGGCCCATACCGCGCCTTCGGCGTCGAGGCACATTCCGTCGACGGTTGCGCCTTCGATCTGCGCCCAGACCCGCTGGTTGGTGAGGCGGCCGTCGGCGGCGATGTCGAACGCGGAGATCCGGCTGGCCATGCTCTCTCCGACGAGCAGGGTCGAGCCGTCGTCGGTGATGATGGATCCGTTCGGGAACCCGAGGCCGTCGGCGACGATGCGGGCCGCGCCGTCGGGCTCGACGGCGATGATGCACGTGCGGTGCGGCTTGTCACCTGCATACATGTCGAAGCCGAAGTTCCCGACGTACGCACGTCCGGTTGCATCGACGACCATGTCGTTGCACGCGCCCGGCGCGAGGTCAGCGAGGTCGGCATGCAGCACAAGTGCGCCGTCGGCTTCGAGCCTCATGAGCTTGCGGTCGATCATGGAGACGACGAGGAGCCGGCCGTCGGGCAGCCAGCCGAGCCCAGACGGCTGTTGCGGCACCTCGACGATGGTCTCGGCGGCGCCGTCGACGCTCATGGCGACGACCCGCTTGTCGTGTTGATCGGAGAACCAGAGGCGTCCGTCGTGCCAGCGCGGCCCCTCGGGGAAGAGGAGGCCGTCGAGCACTACCGTCGTCGTCCGAGCGATCACGAGCGGAAGGTACCGGTCAGGGTGGGTCGGCGTCGATGTCGCCGTCGGTGACGTGGGTCGGACTGACGTCGTCGAGCGAGCGCGCCGCCGACTCGGGAAGCAGGGGGACGACGAATACCGCGACGAAGAGCGAACCGATGCCCATGACCGCAACCGAATGGCCGATGCCCCCGAGTCGGTCCGACAGCGAGCCGGCCAGTACCAGACCGGTCGCCGAACCGAGCACGCCGAGGACGTAGAGCATCGCGTTCGACGTCGAGCGGACCTCGGTCGGGAAGAGCTCTGCGTCGAGCGTGCCGAGTGCGATGCCGCCCGCGCCGGCCATGAGGACAGACAGCGCCGACATGGCCCACAACGTGGGTCCGCCCGACAAGAAGAAGATCATCTGGGTGGCGGTCGCGATCGCCAACGCCAGCGCGGCGACGGGGCGCCGCCCACGCGCCTCCGCGAGTCGGGCGCCGAGCAGGACGCCGATGATGCCGGGCAGCGCGGTGGTGACGGATCGGAATGCCGCGATGTCGGTGTTCGAGAATCCGCGGACATCCGTGAGGTACTTGTTCGTGAACTGCGACGACGGACCGCTGAACAAGCTGGTCAGGAAGGCCACGGCGCCGAGGAGGACGAGGCGACGTCCGTGCAGCGTAAAGACGTCGCGCGCGCGACCGCGCACGACATCGGCGCGTGCCGCGAGCGCGGTATAGCGCGCCGTCTCCCTCAGATGGCGTGCGATGGCAGGCGCGAGGAAGATCGTCGTGGCCGCAAGCGCGAACGGGATGCGCCAGCCCCACGACACGACGTCCGCGATTGGCAGCGTGACGACCGAGAACGAGAAGCCGAATCCGGCCGCGAGCGCGAGCATCGACGCCGCGTACGCGCGCGCGCCTTCGGGTGCTTCTTCGACGACGGCGAGGAACGCGACGGTGCCGGTCGTGCCGACAAGTCCGCGCTGCAGAACCTGCGCGGACGTGAATGCGATGAGATTCGGCGCGACCGCCGACAAGGCGCACACGATCGCCGATCCGACGACCCCGATCAGAATCGACCGGCGCCGGCCCCGGCGGTCGGCGATGGCGATCGCGAAGAGCGCGAAGAGCGCGCCGAGCCGGGTCAGTGCCAGCGCAATTCCGATTGTCGTGTCAGTTGCGTGGAAGCTGTCGCTGATCGGGCTCGTGAGCTGGCCGAACAGGGCCGCGGAGAACGTGACGATCGCGGTCGCGGCGGAAGCGGTCGCGATGAACACCGACTGCTCGGAACTGAACGCAACCGGAGGCAGTCCGACGACGGTCCTCGGGCGACGCGGGCTCGGTCGGTCCTCCAGCGCGGCCCGGATGGTCTCGACCGCGTGGGCCCGGGCACGGCGGTGGGCGATGCCGACGAGGGGCTGGAAGAACCAGCCGAAGAACGGGATGTCGATCGAACCTGTCGACGTGACCTCGAGGTCCGTTCCGTCCGCGCCCGGGTGAAGACGGAGCGAGAGCACGATCGCGGGCTGGCTGTCGAACGGCGCCGCGACGACGAAGGTGCCGTCGGGTTCCCGGACCGCGCCGAGCCGCTCGAGGGCGGCCGCGACTACCGCGTCGGGAGACGCCGCGAGCCGAACGAGCGAAGACCGCGGCACGCGCGGCATGCTACGGGCGGAGCGTGGCCGTACCGACGAGCCACTCGCGATTCGGAGGATGACATGGCGAAGCTGGCCGTCGGCGACAAGGCACCCG
>JAUZEI010000668.1 GCA_030839105.1 Actinomycetota bacterium | reverse complement strand
ACTGAGCTAAACGCCCGGGATGCGAGCGCGCACGAGGTTGCGGCTCCGCGCTCACCTTAGGTGAACGCGCTTCCGCTTCCCCCGCTCGATTCGGCGGTCGGATTCTGGCCCGGCGCGCTCAGCAGTTGACGGCGCGCACGACCGAGTACGCATACGACGTCGTTCCGACGGTCCACCAGAAGTTCACCGCGCCCTTGTGGCCGGCCGGATTGAACGACTTCCCGATCGGCATGTTCAGGAAGTGCAAGCCTCCGCCCGTCGCCGCGACCCATTGACCGGTCGCCAGGCTCTTCCCGCTCTGGAAGACCTCCCAGTGCACCGGCGTGCCGGCCGGGATGTGCGTGTATCCGACATGCAGGATGTGGCACTCCCGGAACTCGACCTGGAAGATCTGCGTACCCGTTGTCGGCGCAATCGTGGTCGATGTCGTCGACGTGCTCGTGGAGGTCGAGGTCGACGTACTGGTGGAGGTCGAGGTCGAGGTCGTCACCGGAGTGCCGCACTTGACCGACGTGACCTCGTGTACGTGGTGGCTCCCCGAAAGCGTCCAGGTTGCATCGATCCATACGGCCGAGGTCTGCCCACTGAGGCGGGCCGTCGCCGACGAGATGTCGACCGAAACCTCGGTCGTGTTCTTGTCGACGGTGACGTCCTTGACGACCCACACGTACGCGACCGTCACCACGATGTGCACGGGAATGCCGTTGGTCGGGAAATCCCGGAAGTGCACCTTGGCCGTCGAGCAGTCCACTTCGACCGCGGTCACATCGTTCGCGGACGCGATCGACGCGAGTGCCGCAATCAACGTCACGACAAGTAGCGCCGCCAGCACTCCCGCGCGTCGCCGACGACCGATTCGTACCCGACTGTTCCGCATCTTCACACCCTCCGAGAGGATCCGCGCGCTTCCGGCGCGAAGATTATGCCCTCGTCGGAGGGCCGAGGGAAAGGAAAAACAACACTCACTAGTCACGCAGCGCGCGAAAACGGGTCGGTCTACGCGCTGTTCGTGATGTTTTTACCAAGCGGTCGGCCGACCACGATCCGTCAGACCACGTCGGCGGGCGCAGTCCCGCGACTGAGACCCTCTTCCGAAACGACCTCGACGCCCGCGGCGCGCAGCGCCGTGGCCGTGACTCCCTCGCCGGCGCGCAAGGTGCCGGTGAACGAGCCGTCGTACACCTGCTCGCTTCCACACGACGGACTGCGCGCCTTCAGTACCGCGCGCCGGGCGCCCACTGCCTTCGCCAACTCGACCGCGGCGCGGGCGCCCCGCTCGTACTCGGCGGTGACATCGTCGCCGTCGACGGTGACCACGCGCTCACCGTCGCGTTCGGCGGCCGGCCTCGGAGTCGAAAGTCCGCCGCAGGCCTCGGGGCAGATCGGGACGAGCCGGTGCGTCCCGGCCAGCGCGACGACCGCGGCCCGAAACGAGTGGCCCGCCTCGTGATTGCAACGCGTACCCAGCAGGCACGCCGACACCAGCAACGTCGGCCGGCCTGCGTGTTCCGTGCTCACTCGCTGACCGTACCAACGCGTCGTACCGCCGGCCGGGGGTGCCGCTCGCAGGCCGGGACTCGCTCCCGCAAGCGGAGGGGGGAAGCCGCTCACGTTGTCGTTGTCCCGGCCTGCGCCTCGCGGCACACACCATTTCCGCCGGCAGGCGTCACGTCATTCGTATGAACGGCGTCAGAGGGAGACCGCATATGAATGACGCCTACCCCGCCCAGAGGTTCCGCAGGCCGGCTTACGCCGACTGCGCCTGCGGAACCTCGACCTCCGGACGGATCTTGCGCGGACGGCCGCGCTTGCGCTTCTGGGCGACGATCTTGCCGTTCACGAACAGCTCGCCTCCCCAGACGCCCCACGGCTCGCGCCGCTCCCGGGCCTGTTCGAGGCACGTCTCCCGCACCGGGCACTCGACACAAAAGGCCTTGGCGGCCGCGATGTCGTCGAGTTGCTCGGAGAAGAACAGCTCCGTCATCGAGCCCGTGCCGTCGTTGCAGCGCGCGAGTTCCTGCCAGTCGGGTTCTCTTATGGTCTCGTCGGTCTCGAAAGGCTGGATGGCGAACATCGCCGATCACTCCCCGTTTGCTCGTCGTTTCGTTTGTTCGCGTCGTTCGTCGTTGCGTCGTTCGTCGTTGCGTCGGTCGTGGGGTTGTCCGTCCTGTGCGGCGTGCGTTTCGTTGGTCGGCGGGCTGATTTCGGGCAAACAAAAAGGCCGCCGGGTTGCCCCGACGGCCTTGCGGACGATCCCTCGTAGCGAGTGCTACGGATGGGACACCTCGGGGCGTCGGGGCCGGCCATGCTTTGCCGTGTAACCGAGCGAGATCGGCGACCAGGGCGCAAAGACGGCAACCGGGCACGGCTGGAAGGCACGCACGCGCGCGTTCCCGGCCATGTCATCGGCCTGGGTTGCGTAGGTGCGGGTATTCATGCTGCGCGTGCCTTCTCGTGCGTCCAACATTCGAGCAACTATCGGACCATGAACCGCGAAGTCCGTCAAATGATTTTTGCCGATCCCGGAGCCCGACCCGCGGACCGCCCGCGAACCACCCGCGGATCAGCCGGATTTCGGCGCCGGGGCGGCCGTGGCCGCGGCCCGTTCGAGCAGGGCGGCGTGGACGGCGGGGGGCCCGGCGAGGATGTTGCCGGACCGGAGCCACGCCCGCTCGTCGCCGTCCCAGTCGGTCACCACTCCCCCGGCCTCCCGCACGATCACGCCGCCCGCGGCAACGTCCCAGGGGCCGAGTTGCAGCTCGAAGTAGCCGTCGAACACACCCTCGGCCGTCCAGCACAGGTCGAGACTCGCCGCACCGGCGCGCCGCAGGTCTTCGAAGTCACGCAGCGCGACCGCGAGCATGCGCTCGTAGCGCTCGAGCAGGTCCTTGTGCCGGAAGGGGAAACCGGTCGCGACGATCGCCTGCTCGGGAGCACGCGCGCTCACGTGCAGGGGTCGCTCGTCGCGAAATGCCCCAACGCCACGCGCCGCGCAGAACGTGCGGTCGAGCAGGGGCGCGTGCACTACGCCGACGACGGGCACACCGTCCTCGATCAGGCCGACCGAGACGCCGACCGCGTCGAACCCGTGCACGAAGTTCGCAGTGCCGTCGAGCGGGTCGACGAGCCAACCGGTGTCGAAATCGTCCCCTCCCGCCTCCTCGCCGTAGACGGGCAGGCCCGAATCGCGCGTCAGGAGCTCGCGAATCGCGCGCTCACTGGTCACGTCGACTTCGCTCACCCAGTCGCCCGGCGATTTCTCACGCACCGATTCCAGATGAGT
>JAUZEI010000666.1 GCA_030839105.1 Actinomycetota bacterium | reverse complement strand
CAAGGAGATCGCCGAGATCCTCGACGTGCCGATCGGCACCGTGATGAGTCGAATACACCGCGGGCGACGCGCGTTGCAGAAGAAGCTCTGGGACTACGCCGAGCGCAACAACCTTCGTCCACGTGTCGAGTCCGCGACCGGGGGGTGACGGAGTCCATGGACTGCCAGGAGACGCATCTGCGGGTGTACGAATACCTCGACGGCGAGCTGACCGTCTGGAAGCGCCGGGCGATCACCCGCCACCTCGACGAGTGCCCGCCGTGCGCGGAGGGATTCACCTTCGAGCTCGATCTGCGCCGCGTGATCGTGTCGAAGTGCACCGAGGACGTGCCGACCGAGCTCAAGGTCCGGATCGCGAAGGCGCTCGGCCTCGTCGGGAGCGGCGACCCGTCTCCCGAGTGACGGAACCGACTCGCCGAGCTCGGGGGACCGACCCCGAATGATCCGGCGGGGGGTCCGGCTCGTACGATGAGCGGGTCGCTTCTACGATGACGGGACCGCGGGTCGAGGAGGATCGGTGAAGGCGTCCACCATCAGCGCAATCATCTTGGGGATCACGATCGGTCTGGTCGCCGCGGTGCTGGGCTTCAACGTCTTGTTCAATCACGGCGGCGGCAAGCTCTGGTTCTACTGGATCGCTCCGCTGCTCGCGATCGGCAACTTCTTCACGTTCGCGCAACTGGCGCTCATGTACTGGGTGAAGGTCGGCCGGCTCGAGGTCAAGGGTCGCCCCCGCCAGTGAGCGTGACCGGCGAGGAAGGGCGGGTACCCGATCCTGTCGACTGGGCCACGGCCCGCCGCGTCGCCCGGTTCGTCGCCGGCCGCGATCCGCTCGCCGACTCCTATCTCGCGGCGTCGCTCCAAACCGACTTCGACGCCCTGACGGTCCGGGCCGAAGACCTCGTCGCCGGGTACACGGGTCTGCGCGCCCCCGGTCACGCCACCGCGGCGGTGCTCGACCGGCGCGACTGGGTCGAGTCGAACATCACGTCGATGCAGGCGCTGCTCGACCCGCTCATGCAACGGCTCGGCGCGCGCCTCGCCCACAATCCGATCGCGCCGGTGAGCCGGAGGGTCGCAGCGACCGAGATGGGGGGGCTCCTCGGCTACATGGCCAAGCGTGTGCTCGGCCAGTACGACCTCCTCGTACCCGACGCGCCCGGCGCGACAAGTGCCGTTGCGAACGGCGGTTCCGCCGGTGCCGCCGGCGTTCCCGCCGACGCGGTGTACTACGTGGGCGCCAACATCTTGGGGCTCGAGAAGCGCTTCGCCTTCCGCCCCGCCGACTTCCGGTTGTGGATCGCGATCCACGAAGTCACCCACCGCGCCCAGTTCACGGGCGTACCGTGGATGCGCGGCTATTTCCTCGGGCTCGTGCGCGAGGCGCTCGAGCTCGTCGAGCCCGATCCGCGCACGATGTTGCGGGCGATCTCGAGCGCGGTCGACGAAGTACGCGCCGGGCGCAATCCGCTCGACGAGGGCGGTCTCGTCGGGTTGTTCGCGACACCCGAGCAACGGGGTGTGCTCGGGAAGGTGCAGGCGCTGATGTCGGTGCTCGAAGGTCACGGCAATGTCGTAATGGACGATCTCGGCCGCGAGTACGTCGCCGGTCAGGAACGGATGTCGCGCGTCCTCTCCCAGCGGCGCCAGATTGGTGGCGTCACCGGTCTGTTGCACAAGCTGCTCGGTATCGAACAGAAGATGCGCCAATACGAGGTGGGCGAACGCTTCGTGCGCGGCGTCTACGACATCGCGGGCCGGCGGGCATTCGACGCGGTGTGGGAAGCGCCGGAGAGTCTTCCGACGGTGCCGGAGCTGAGCGAACCGCGCCTCTGGCTCCGGCGCGTCGACGCCGCACGCGTGTGAATCTCTCGGCGCTCCACGACCTCGCGGCGGGCGCGACTGTGGTCGTCGGCTGCAGCGGGGGCGCCGACTCCCTCGCGCTGCTCGCGCTGGCGTGTGAACACGGTTTCGATGTGCACGCGGTGTACGTCGACCATGGTCTGCGCGCTGGTACCGGCCACGACGCGGCCACCGTGATCGCGGCCGCCGCCCGTTTCGGGGCGCAGGCCCGGGTGGAGCACGTCGACGTCGGTGCCGGGTCGAACCTCGAAGCCCGGGCGCGCGACGCGCGCTACGCCGCGCTGGAGCGGGTCCGCGTCGAGGTCGGCGCGGCGGCGATCCTCATCGCGCACACGCGCGACGACCAGGCGGAGACGGTGCTCCTCCAGATGCTGCGGGGCGCGGGCGCAACGGGCTTGGCGGGAATGGCCACGGCGCGTGGATTCCTTCGCCGTCCGCTGCTCGGGTTCCGTCGCTGCGAGACCCATGAGCTGTGCGCGCGTCTCGGACTCGCGCCCGTGCACGATCCGATGAACGACGAGCTGCATCACCGCCGGGTGTGGCTCCGCCGGGAGATCATCCCGCAACTCGAGCGGGGCGCCGATCGTGATCTCGTCGACGTGCTCGCGCGCCAAGCCGACCTTTTGCGTGAAGACGACGAGCTGCTCGACACGCTCGTCGACGGATACGTACCCGACGATGTCGCCACACTGATCGCGTTGCCGCCCGCGCTCGCGCGGCGCGTCGTACGACGCTGGCTGAGTGCGCCGTCGGCTCCGTCGGTCGCGACTATCGAGCGGGTCTTGGCGGTCGCGAGTGGAGCGGCGCGCGCCGCAGAGCTCCCGGGCGGCGAGCGGATCGAACGCGTCCGGGGCCGGCTCGTACGGGTCGGGTACATCGGACATCCGGCGACGCCCGTTGCGCTCGAGGTGCCGGGCGGCGTCCGCTTCGCCGATGTCCGCATCGAAGCCTGGATCGAGCACGGCGCGCCGTCGGCTTGGCCCGACGGACGATCGCGGGCGGTGTGTGACGCCGATCGCGTACCGGGCGCGGTGACGGTCCGCGCCTCGACGCCGGGTGAGCGCTTTCGTCCCCTCGGTCGGAGCGGCTCGAAGCTCGTGCGCGACGCCTTCGCAGAGGCGGGGGTCGCGGCGAGCCGACGGGCGAACGCACCGGTGGTGGCGGCGAACGAGGCCATCTGGGTCGTGGGTTACCGTATCGACCATCGCGTCCGGGTCACGACCGGTACCCGGCGCTTCCTCTGGTTGAGCGCGGAGCCCGTCACGACATGCCCGTAACGACATGCCCGTAACCGCATGAACGACCCGAACATCGGTCGGATAGTCGTCGACGAGCACGAGTTGCAGGAGCGCATTCGCGACCTCGGCAAGGCGATTGCATTCGACTACGACGACCATCCACCGCTTCTCGTGGGCATCCTCAAGGGCGCCTTCATGTTCATGGCCGACCTCGCACGTGCGATCGACCTCCCCGTCGAATTCGACTTCATGGCCGTGTCGTCCTACGGGTCGGCGACGCGGACCAGTGGTGTCGTGCGCATCATGAAAGACCTCGATCTCGATCTCACCGACCGGCACGTGTTGATCGTCGAGGACATCGTCGACTCCGGTCTCACGCTCGCATACCTCAGCAAGAACCTGCGGGCGCGAGGTGCGGCTTCGCTCGAAGTGTGTGCGCTGCTGGTAAAGGAAGGTCTGCAGAAGGTCGAGACGAAGCTCAAGTACGTCGGCTTCCGTATCCCGCCCGACTTCGTGATCGGGTACGGCCTCGATGTCGACGAGCGCTATCGCAACCTGCCGTACATCGCCGAGTTCACCGGCACCGTCGAGCAGAAGTTCACGTGAGCGACGAAGAGGCGTCGTCGGGCGTCGACCTCATCCGGATCGAGAAGGCGGTGCGCGAGATCCTCTACGCGATCGGCGAGGATCCGGATCGCGACGGACTTGTTCGCACTCCCCACCGCGTCGCCGAGATGTACGCGGAGATCTTCAGTGGGCTGCAGGAGGATCCCTCGCGGCACCTGATCGTCACCTTCGAGGCGAACCACGACGAGATGGTCCTTGTGCGCGACATCGCGCTGTATTCGCTGTGCGAGCACCACCTGGCTCCGTTCCACGGGCGCGCGCACGTCGCGTACATCCCGGGCGACGACGGTCGTATCACCGGTCTGTCGAAGTTGGCGCGTCTCGTCGACGGTTTCGCGAAGCGACCGCAGGTGCAGGAGCGGCTCACCACCCAGATCGCCGACGCGATCGTCGAGATCCTCCAACCGCGCGGCGCGTTCGTGATGATCGAGGCCGAACACCTCTGCATGTCGATGCGTGGGGTCCGCAAACCGGGAACGCTCACGTTGACGTCGGCGGTGCGCGGGCTGTTCAAGGACAGCGCCGCAACCCGAGCCGAGGTCATGGCCCTCATCGGCCCGTCGGTCGGGCGCTCCTGAATCTCCGCGTGCGGACCGTCCCGCCGACGTCGATCTCTCTCGGAACGGCGGGTCCACCAGTGGTCGCAAATTTCGTCAGCCCTGCCGTCGGGCGGCCCCAACCGGTTCGCTAACCTCCGGCGGTGCCTGTTCCCCGTCTCCTCGTTGCCGATCTTCCGCGCCGAGGACTCATGGGAATCGTGAATGTCACGCCCGACTCCTTCTCCGACGGCGGTAGTTATCTCGATCCCGAGGCGGCGATCGCGCACGGGCTCGAGCTCGCGGAGGCCGGTGCCGCGGTGATCGACGTCGGCGGCGAATCCACCCGGCCCGGCGCCGACCCGGTCGATGCGGATGAGGAGCTCCGGCGCGTGCTCGCGGTCGTGCGGGGCGTCGCCGGGCAAACTGCGGTCGCGGTGAGCATCGACACCACGAAGGCTGTCGTCGCCCGCGCCGCGCTCGACGCCGGCGCGGTGATGGTCAACGACGTGTCCGGGGGTACGGCCGACCCCGACATGCTCGCGCTCGTCGCGCAGACCGGTTCGGCCTACGTCGCGATGCACACACGCGGCACGCCGCGGACGATGCAGAGCGAGGCCCGCTACGCCTCGGTCGTGCGCGAGGTCGGCGACGAGCTCCGTTCGCGGGTCGAGCGCGCGCTCGCCGCGGGGGTCGATCCGCGCGCCCTGCTCGCGGATCCCGGTATCGGCTTCGCCAAGACCGGCGAGCACAATCTCGCACTTCTGCGTGCTCTTCCCGACCTCGCCGCACGCGTCGGCGTGCCGCTGATGGTCGGAACCTCGCGCAAGTCGTTTCTGGCACACCTGATGGCCGCTGCGACCGACGCCGACGACGATCGGCGCGGGCGCGACGACGCGACACTCGCGACGACCGTATGGTGCTTCGAGCGCGGCGCAACGCTCGTGCGCGTGCACGACGTCGCCGGATCGCGCCGCGCCGTCGATCTGCTCGACGCGCTCGAGCGCGCGACTCCCGAAGGGATGGCGGCGTGACGACGGGCGGTTTACGGGGGCGATGGGCGCAAGGTCTGCAGCCGCGCTACTTCACGTGGGTGATCAAGGATCGGCTCGGCGCGGGTGAACGGCCCGGCGGTTTCGCGCGCAATCACCGGAAGGTGCGACGCCAGGAAGAGCTGATCTGGCTCAACGTCAACGGATTCACACACGTCCTCTCGTTGCTCGACTCGCCCCACAATCTCCACGCCTACGACGAAGCCGGCGTTGCCTACGTGCACGTACCGCTCGGGCCCCACGACGAGCTTGCGTTCCGCTTGGGCTCGATCTACACCGCACTCTCGAAGCTCCTCGACGACCCGGCCGAGCGTATCTACGTGCACAACGAGGAGTTCGGTGACCGTGTCCTCGGGGTGCTGGCGGGATACCTACTCCACGCCGGGCTCGTCGAGCACGGACCGCACGCGGTGTCGGTCATCGAGAAGCTGACGTCGCGCAGCCTGGGCGCCGAGGGCCGCGAGATCGTCGCCGTCACACTCGAACTTCGCTGAGGATCAGGTTCCGTAGCGATCAGGCGCGCACGATGCGCACGGTGTCGGTGGCACCGGCGCGCTTGCCGGTCGACGCGGAGACGATCGCGATCAGGTCACCCTTGTGGGCGAGACCGCACTCGCGCGCGGCCTTGGCCGCGTGGCGCGTCTGGTCGTCCGGGCCGGCCGCCGTCGTCGCGGCCAAGGGCCGGACGCCCCACACCAGTGTGAGCCGCCCGAGGATCTCCGGCTGCTCGGAGATCCCCGCGATCGGAACCGCGGGGCGGAACGCGGCCACGCGCCGGGCGGTGGTGCCGCTCTGGGTCGGGCACACGATCGCCGCGACACCGAGGTCTTCGGCGGCCTGCACGGCCGCGTGCGCGACCGCCCAGGCGACGCGGTCGTCGTCGACCGCGGCGGTCGCGCCCTGCGGAGCGATGCGCACCCGGGGCCAATCCTCGGCTGCTTCGGCAACCTCACTCATGGTGCGCACGGTGTCGGTCGGATAGAGACCGATCGCGGTCTCCTCCGACAACATGAGCGCATCGGTGCCGTCGAGCACGGCGTTGGCGACGTCGTTCACCTCCGCGCGCGTCGGCATGGGCGAACGCGTCATCGACTCGAGCATCTGCGTTGCCGTGATGACGGGTTTACCGGCCATGTTGCAGAAGCGGATGACCTCCTTTTGGATCAGCGGCACGCGCCGGGCGGGAACCTGGATGCCGAGATCGCCGCGCGCGACCATTACCGCGTCGGCCGCACCGACGATGCCGGGGAGATGATCGAGCGCGACCGCCGTCTCGATCTTGGCGATCAGCATCGGTCGGCTCCCACGCTTGGGCAGCCGGGCGCGCACGTCCTCGACGTCTTCGGGCCGCCGCACGAACGACAACCCGACGAAGTCGGCCTTGATCGCGATCGCCATGCGGAGCGCGGCGGCGTCGGTAGCCGTGAAGGGCTCGACGTGCCCTTCGGCGCGGGGAACGTGCATACCCTTTCGTGAACGCAGCACGCCGCCCCGCACGACCTCGCACACGACGTCGGCGTCGTCGAGACGGCACACCCGCAGGACGATCGCACCGTCGGCGAGGTAGATCTCGTCACCGGGCGACACCCAGCGTGCGAGCTCGGGCAGTGTCGTCGAAACGCGGTGTTCGTCGCCGACGACGGGCGTCGAGGCAAGCACGAGTTCCGCGCCGGCATCGAGCTGGATCTCGTCGTCGACGACAGGCCCGGTGCGCATCTTCGGCCCGGGAAGGTCCACGAGCACGCCGACGAACCGTCCGAGCTCCGCCGCGATCTTCCGCGCCAGCGCCGCGTGCTCCACGTGCAGGTCGGCCGAGGCGTGCGCGGCATTCAGGCGGACGACGTCCGCACCGGCTGCAAGCAATGCGCGCATGGATTCCGGACGCGACGTGGCAGGGCCGACGGTCGCGACGATCTTCGTGCGCCGCATCCCACCGGACTATCACGCGACTAGCGTCGACCTGTGGACCGCATCCTTATCTCCGGACTTCGCGAGTTGGGCGTGCACGGCGTGCTTCCCGAAGAACAGGTACGGCCGCAGCCGTTCGAAGTCGACGTGGAGCTCGTCGTCGACGTCACGTCGGCAGGAGCGAGCGACGATCTCGAGGACACCGTCGACTACTCCGCGCTCTGTGAAGCGGTGCGCCGAGTCGTCTCGTCCGAGCAATACCGTTTGCTGGAACGGCTCGCGACGCGCATCGCCGAGGTGTGCCGCGCCGACCCGCGCGTCGTGAGCGCGATCATCGAGGTGCGCAAGCTGAACCCGCCCGTGCGCGCCATGCTCGACTACGTCGCGGTACGCGTCGAGCGGTGACGGGCGCGTATCTCGCCCTCGGCTCGAACCTGGGCGACCGGCTCGCACATCTGCAGTTCGCCGTCGACGCGCTCGCCGCCACCGATCATGTGCGCGTGACCGCCGTGTCACGCGTGTACGAGACCGCGCCCGTCGGCGGACCGCCGCAGGACGCCTACCTGAACGCGGTTGTCGCGCTCGAGACGGGTCTCACTCCGGACGCCTTGCTCGCGCTCGCCCTACGCATCGAGGCCGACGCGCACCGTGTACGCGCGGAGCGTTGGAGCCCGCGCACGCTCGACGTCGACATCCTCTTGTATGACGACCTGCAATCGGCCGATCCGGTTCTTACCCTCCCGCACCCCCGCATGTGGGAGCGGGGTTTCGTGCTGGCCCCGTTGCGCGACGTTGCGCCGGAGTTGCTCGAGGCGGGCCGGACCTGGGAGGGCGTGCACGAGACGGCGGTAACCTTGACCATTCCATGGAGGAACGACAGCGCACCGTCGCCCTGATCGGTCCGGGCCGCGCGGGAACGACGATCGCGCTCGGCCTCGCCGAGCAGGGCTGGAGAATCGTAGGAGTCGGTGGCCGTGCGCCCGACGCGTCCTCGACGGTGGCCGCCGCTGCAGTTCTCGGGACGCACGCGGCCCTGGTCTCCGAGGTCGCTCGCGGCGCCGCACTCGTCATCGTCGCCACGCCCGACCGCGCGATCGGACAGGTCTTGCTCGCGGCCGAGCCGTCGATCGAGCCCGGTGCGCTCGTCGTCCATCTCGCGGGCTCACGCGGTCTCGACGTGTTCTCGCCGTTGTTGGAGCGCCGGACAGGCGTACGCGTCGGAGCGCTGCATCCTCTGCAGACGTTCCCCTCGGCGACCACGGGGGTGGAGCGACTCGCGGGCGCCTGGGCCGCCGTGGCCGGCGATCCCCACGTCGCCGAGATCGCGCGCTCGCTCGGACTGCGTCCCTTCGATCTCGCCGACTCCGACCGCGGCCGCTACCACGCCGCCGCCGTGGTCGCGTCGAACCATCTCATTGCGCT
>JAUZEI010000658.1 GCA_030839105.1 Actinomycetota bacterium | reverse complement strand
TCACGCCTGTGGTGAGGAACGACGTGATTTGATCGAGAAGCAGCGTGTTGCCGCGCCCGAAGCCGTGGGGATCGTCGCCGAAGGCGGCGCCGTTGGGCGCGAGGTTGTTCGTGGGTGGAGTCGGCGTGCCGTAGTCCCACAACACCAATCCGGCCGGGACCGCATGGTTCTGGTGCAACTTCTTCAGTCCCCACTGCGGCTCCGCCGGAATGTCGAGCCGGGGCGGCGCGCCGAAGAACGACGCGTTGAATGCCGGCTGATGGTTCCGGGCGCCGATCGTCCTGGCGAGCATTTCGGCCGCGACGTTCGCGACCTGGTGGTCGCCGTAGTTCTCGATGATGAAGACCTGCTTCGCCTCGATGCCGCGGTAGTTGTGCGAAGTGAGGTGCTGGGCGTACCCCTCGTTCTCGCCGCGGTCCCAGAGCAGTTGCGCGAGTTGCAACACGATCTGCTGGTCGATCGGATCGGTGTAGGCGACGTTGAAGAAGGCGGCGAACTCGTTCCAGTCGACCGACCGCTGGAGCAGGAGTCCGCCGTAGTCCATCCCGGGCACCCCCAGGATGACGCGGTCCCATTCGGTCGACAGCGCGGACACGGCACCACCCATGATGCCGCCCTGGCTGTAGCCCATGAAGTGCGCGTCGTGCGTGAGGAAGCGGGGCTCACCGCCGGACCGGAACGCCGCGTTGGTGACGAATCCCGACGACGAGTTGATGAGCCGGCCGAGGAACTGGAAATTCACGAAACCCTGGAGCATGTGGTCGACTTGTGTGTCGAACGTCGACATGTCCTGCAGGTTCCGGACCACGTTCGGGATGTCGTGTCCCGACATGCCGACCCAGTCGGTCGCGCAGCCCATCAGGTTGTGCGAGATACCGGCCCGGAAGGAACCGCCCTCGACCTCGCCCGCGTCGCCGAGCAGGCCGTGGCCGTACAACGTGGGCGTCGCCGGTCCCGCGTCGGAGAGTGTGGAAGGCAGGACGCAGATGAAGTTCGCCGTCCACGTCTGGTTGCCGTTGATGACCGGATTGCCGTTGGCATCGGTGGTGAGTCCGGAGAGCGCAGTGGTGTCACCGAGGAACAGCGGCACCTGGAACGTGCCATGCACGTCGCGCACACCGTCGTTGTCGGTCACCGAAGTCACTGCGAACGCAGGCGCGAAATCGGATTCGTCCGAATGCTTCGCGCTCGCAGCTGCACTCGCGGGATGGGTGCTGGTAGCCGGGGTCACGTGATGCGTGTCGAGCCACTTGTAGGCGAGTGCATGCATCGTGAGCCCGGGCCCGGCGAGGCTCTGCGCGCTCGCCACCGTGAAGTCCCAGGCCTGGTACGGCACGGTCGAGTGGAGCACGTCCTCCAGGTCGTGGCGGATGACCCACCGAATGTGCGCGCCGCGCACCGCGGGGTGCAACGAGCCGGCCAGCGCGGCCTTCGTGCTCGCGAGCGGCGCGATGCGCGCACCATTCGAGTCGTACAGATTTCGCAGCGCGATCGCGTAGCGGTGGCCTTCGGTCAGCGCCACCGCAGGGTGGATGAGGAGGAGCTGCTCGGCGGGATTCGACGTCTGCGCGTCCAGCTCGGCGAAGTACGGCACGCGGTCGTGGGTCTTCGTGTCGAGGAGCACGATCGGCGCGTTGCGCGCCAGCGAGAGGCCGATGTTCGTCGAAGTCGCGATGCGCGACGCGATGATGCTCAGCTTCGGGACGTACGTGAGGATGACGGCGCCCGGCGAGAATCCGTCGGCCTTGTTCTGGGCGGAGGTGTCGACGTGCACGCCTTTGACGTTCACCGGGTCGACCTTCGACGAGACGTCGAGGCGGCGGCCGGTCGCCGTGTGCGCGGCCACCGTGAACGCGTCGTTCGGCCACGGGAGCAGACAGTTGTGCCCGGCGGGCACCGGGAGCAGGACGTCGCAACCGTGCACGGCGGCGTCGGGCATCCGCTGATGATGCTCGCCCTCGTGTGACTCGTGATCGCCGTGCGACCTTCCGGACGCGAGCGCGGGCAACGTCGTGGTGCCGAGCAGGGCCACTGCGATGACCAGTGCGCCCGTGAACGCGATCGGCTTGCGAGAGTGAGTCCTCACGAGTCCCCCCAGACAGTGCGCAGTCAGAGGGCGAACCTACGCCGTGCCACCACGGCTGTCGATTTCATCGATGAAGTCGAGTAAGCGGACGTCGAACAGCCCGGGGCTCTCGATCGGCAGCATGTGCCCTGCGCCGGGGATGACCTCGCTCGTCGCCGCCGCGATACCCGAGCGGGAGCGCTGCGCGGCCTGCACGGCGTGATTCACGGGACTGCTTCCGCAGAACAGGAGTAGCGCCGGAGTGTGGATGGCGCGCAGGTCGTCGTCGCTCATCCTGCGCGGGAAGGGCTGTTTCGCGCGAAAGGTTCGGAGCCCGGCGATCGAGAGCTCGAGCAACGGTTCGTCGGGAATAGCGCCATTGTTGAGGAGACGCAGGAGACGACGAAGCGCGGCGTCGGACTTGGCGATCGAGGCGAGGGCGGCGTCGGGCGCGATCCGCAACAAGAAAGTCGTCTTCCCCCGCCCGATCGCGCCCACGGGATCGACTGCGGTCACGCTCGAGAGCCGGTCGGGTGAGCGGACCGCATGGTTCAGCGCAACCCAGCCTCCGTACGAGAGCCCAACGAGATGCACGCCGTGCAGGTCGAGCGCCGCGAGCACGTCGTCGAGCCACGAGGCCATGGCGACCGCCGTGCGAATCGGCGCCGTCTGCGTGCTCCGTCCGACGTCACCGATCGTGTCGATGGCGTACACCGGGCGGTACTCGGCGAGGGCCGCGATGTTGGCGGACCACGACGGCGAGGCGACTGCCACTGCGTGGATCAGCACGATCGGTGCGGCACTCTTCGGCCCGCTCGTCGTCGGCGCGATCGCGAGGACGTGGGTCGCGCCGTATCGCGTCTCGACGTCGAGCTGCCGCGGACGGGTGGGCCAAGTGGCGAGCGCGCTGTCGTAGGCGGTCATATAGCGGCGCCGGGCGCCGTCGTTGCGGAACCGACCGACACCGCGGACGCGCTCGCGCCGTGCAGGTGACATCGACGATCTCCCGTCTCCGGAGCGACGGCGGCCATTCGCCGAGGTCGTCCGGATCTGCTGTCGACAGTTTGACCCGATCGGCGGCCGGGCGGATCGAGCAGCGGGACCGGCTTCGTGCAAGGGTGACGCGATGTCGATGTGCAGCACACGATCGCACGTTCGATCCGGCGCGCGGTGCGCGTGAACCCGCTGGACGGGTTCGGACCGCGTTCGTGGGCGCGGCCCGAGGTGACCGGATTCGGACGCCTCCCGATGTCCACGTACCTCGCGCGACCGGACGTCGTCTCGCTCGATGGCGACTGGGCCTTCGTGCTACGCGACCGGCCCGAGGCCGTGACCCCCGACGATCTCGTCGGTCCGACCGACGCCTGGAATGTCGTCGAGGTGCCCGGCTGTTGGACGATGCAGGGCTACGACCGGCCCCAATACACCAACATCCAAATGCCGTTTCCGGGTCCGCCGCCGCACGTTCCCGACGCCAACCCGACCGGTGTGTATCGGCGCACGGTGACATTGTCGGCCGCGTGGGCGGGTCGGCGACTGGTGTTGCACGTGGCGGGCGCGGAAACGGTGCTCTACGTGCACGTCGACGGCGCGCCGGTCGCGATGGGAAAGGATTCGCGCCTCCCCCATGAAGTCGACCTGACCGGCGTAGTCGAACCCGGCCGCCCGTTCGAGCTCGCGCTCAGTGTCGTGCGGTGGTCGGACGCGACGTACCTCGAAGATCAGGACCACTGGCACCACGCGGGACTGCACCG
>JAUZEI010000616.1 GCA_030839105.1 Actinomycetota bacterium | reverse complement strand
CCCGGCTCGAGAAGGTTGACGAAGCACGCTTCCATGCCCGCGGAGCCGGTGCCGCTGATCGGCAGGGTCAGCGCGTTTTCCGTGCGGAAGACCATGCGCAGGCGGTCGGCGATGTCGTCGAGCACCGTGAGGAACTCGGGATCGAGATGGCCGAGCACTGGACGCTGGAACGCTTCCATCACCTCGGGATACGGGTTCGAAGGCCCCGGCCCGAGCAGCAATCGATCGGAATGCACCACGATCGGGAGACTAGCGAGGAGCGACAGCGAAGCCGACTGCAAGGTGTCACGCATCGCGACGAAGCGGGAACCTTGGAGACGCAACGCCCGCGACCGGCAGAGGTACGGAGCGACGGCCTGCCGACCGACTTAGCGGTGACGCAGCGGACCCGTGGAGTGAAGGAGTCGGAGCGTCAGCGACCGAAAATTATGCAGCCTGGAACGCAGCCAAGCAGGGGAGGCGGCGCCAGCCCCGGCCGAGTGTGTGCAGTGCGAGGTCGATTCCGGGATGATCGCCGACGACCAGGCCGCGCGCGAGCTGGGCGGCGGCGCGCGCGACGCGCGTGACGTCCTTGTCGGGCAGCTCGACCTCCGCCTGCAGCGCGACCTCTTGCACCGTCGTCGCAGCCGACAGCGCGGCGAGTGCCGCGTCGTGCAGGCGGTGCTTGCGCCGGAGTGTCTGCTCGATCATGAGCATCGAGCGCGTGTTCGCGACCTCGTCCGCGGTCGAGACGCAAACCTCGTGCAGATCCAGCGCGATGGCGCGGATCTCGCCGAGCGTGAGCTCCGTCAGCGCCTGTCCGAACACCACGAGATCCACGGCAATTACCTCGGCAGCTCGGGGTTCGAGTAAAGCGCGCGTCGGTAAAGGCCCGGCGACCGGCACGTTTCCGCGAGCCGCGGAGAGCCGGCGACTCAGACCGAGTCGCGCGCGAGCCCGTCGAGGATGTCGGCCTCCGACACCAGGAGCGAGTCGTAGCCCCACTGGCGCATCGCACTGACGACGACGATCGCGCCGCCGACGATGACGTCGACCCGCCCGGCTTCGAGGCCCGGGTTGTGGCGCCTCTGCTCGACCGGCTCGGTCGCCAGCGTCCGGAACACGTCCTCGGCGGCCGCCCGGGTGAGCCGGAAATGGTCGATCAGGTCACTGCGTCCCGCGTCGACGCCGAGCTCGATCGCGGCGAGCGTCCAGACGGTTCCCGCGGTGCCGATCAGCGTCGGGGCGCTCAGCATCGCCGGGAACAGCCGGCCGACGTCGGCGAGCTGATCGCGCACCACGGAGACGGCCTGGCTCAATTCCTCGGCGGTCGGCGGATCCGAGTGCAGGAACTGCTCGGTCAGCCGCACACATCCGACGTCGATCGAGGTGAGCGCTTCGGGCTCGTCGGTACCGACGATGAACTCGGTCGAGCCGCCGCCGACGTCGACGACGAGATACGGGCTCGGCTCGGTCAGACCGGCCGTTGCGCCGATGAACTCGAGCCGGGCCTCGTCGTCCCCGGCGAGCAGCTCCGGCCGCGCCCCGAGCACCTGCTCGACCGGATCGAAAAGGTCGTCACGGTTGCGTGCATCCCGTGCCGCACTGGTAGCGGTGGCCCGTATACGTTCGGCACCCAGCTCGTCGGTCACGGTTCGGTACTCGCGCAGCGCGGCGAGGGTGCGCTCGATGGCGTCGGGATGGAGCGTCCGGTCGCGGTCGACGCCTTGGCCCAACCGCGTGATCTGCGTGCGGCGTTCGACGGTCACGAGCTTGGCATCGCGGCCCCGACCGTCGACGTCGGCCACGAGCAGACGGGTCGAGTTCGTCCCCATGTCGACCGCGGCGACACGCGTCATTGCAGGTTCTCCTCCACCCATCGCCCCACGGGATCGTCCCCGCCCGCGAGGTGATACGCAAGATGGGCGTGGAGACACTTCACGCCTCGCGCGGTGCCCCCGACACCGCCACTCGGACGCGGACCGGAGTGGTCGGTCGCCAGCGCGGCGTCGCGCTCTCGCGCGTAACGCTCGTGGGCGGAGCCGACCGCCTCGGATTCGACCGCCGCCTCCGCGGCACGTACTCCGCCCGCCGATTCCAGCCGCGCGACGCGCAGCGTTAGGTCGGGATCGACGAGCCAGTAGCGGGTGGGCATCGGCGTGCCGTCGTCGAGGAGCGGTGCGTTGCGGATCACGACCGGGTCCCCGGCGCCGTTGCGCACCACGACCTCGAAGCCGGCGCGCGGTACCCGCCCGAGCAGCTCAGTCAACACCGCAACGTCGTGTTCGCGGTCGCGCTCACCGGGAGCGCGCGCATCGGTCGTCGGCACGACCGAATACTACGAAACGGGCCTGGGGTAACGGCCCTGGGGAACGCGCCTGGGGAAACGCGCCCGGTGGAAACGCGCCTACGGGACGGTCGTCGTACTCGTTGCGGTCGGCGTCGGTTCCACCGGCACGACGTCGTATACCTGCTCGCCCGGCTTCACGTAGTGGAACTGCTCGCGCGCCATCCGTTCGATCGCGGCCGGGGTCTGGAGCTCGATGGCCTGCGCCTGCAGCTGGTCGTTCTGGTGGCGCAGGACCTGGACGTCGTGCTGCGCGGACGAGACCTGCCGGCGCTGGGCCAGGTACGAACGGGTCGGGAACACGAAGACGAACAGGATCGCGACCAACGCCAGCGCCGCGAGAGCGAGACGGGCGCGTGCACCGCGGGTCATGCGCGGGCCTCTTCCTGCAGGGTGCGGTGGCCTTTGAGCGCGCGCCGCCCGAGGTACTCGGCCGAGTCGCCGAGCTCCTCCTCGATCCGCAGCAGCTGGTTGTACTTCGCGACGCGATCGCTACGCGCGGGGGCGCCGGCCTTGATCTGGCCGCAGTTCGTCGCGACTGCGAGGTCGGCGATCGTTGCGTCCTCGGTCTCTCCGCTTCGATGCGACATCACAGTCGAATACGCGGCGCGCCCGGCGAGCTGCATCGTGTCGAGGGTGGCCGTCAGTGAACCGATCTGGTTTACCTTGACGAGGATCGAGTTCGCCACACCGGCCTCGATGCCCCGCGCGAGGCGCTCGGAATTGGTCACGAAGACGTCGTCACCGACGAGCTGCACATCGGTGCCCAGGCGGCGGGTCAGCGTCGCCCAACCGTCCCAGTCGTCCTCGGCCATACCGTCCTCGATCGACACGATCGGGTAACGGGCGCACAGCTCGGCGAGGTAGTCGGCGAATTCCGCGCTCGTGAACGTGCGCTTCTCACCGGCCAGCGTGTACGTGCCGGCGTCGAAGATCTCCGATGCCGCGACGTCGAGCGCGAGCGCGATCTCGGTTCCGGGTTCGTAGCCCGCGGCCTCGATCGCGGCGAGCAACAACTTCAGCGCGTCTTCGTTCGACGGCAGGTCGGGTGCGAAGCCGCCCTCGTCGCCGAGCCCGGTCGAGAGACGACGATCGCGGAGCAGGCCGCGCAGCGCGTGATACGTCTCGACGCCCCAACGGATCCCCTCCGAGAAGCTCGTCGCGCCGACCGGCAACAACATGAACTCCTGGATGTCGACGTTGCTGTCGGCGTGCGCGCCCCCGTTCAACACGTTCATCTGCGGAACCGGCAGCACGTGGGCGTTGGCGCCACCGACATAGCGATACAGGGGCAGGCCGCACTCCTCGGCCACGGCCTTGGCCGCCGCGAGGGACACGCCGAGGATCGCGTTCGCGCCGAGGCGGCGGCAGTTGTCCGTTCCGTCGAGCGCGAACAGTGCCGCGTCGAGGGCGCGCTGGTCGGAGGCGTCGGTGCCCACGATCGTGTCGCGGATCTCGCCGTTGACGTGGCCGACCGCGTCGAGCACACCCTTGCCGCCGTAGCGCTCCTTGCCGTCCCGGAGCTCGACTGCTTCGTGAGCGCCGGTGCTCGCGCCGCTCGGGACCGCGGCTCGACCCCGCGCGCCGGACACCAGCTCGACCTCGACCTCGACGGTCGGGTTGCCGCGGGAGTCGAGAATCTCCCGACCGACGACGTCGTCAATGATGCTCACGGAAACTCCTGGGGCCAATGTTGCGAATGTAGACGCTCCCGCACTCCCAGTGGCAGCGAACGCACGTTCGGTGCGGTCGTTACGCTCCGCCCCGCGGTTTCAGCTTGCAGACCCCGAGGCGCCCGATCCGCCCGATTCCGGCGCGCCGGGCGCTGCGGCGAGCGGCGCAACCGTAGGTGCCGGGCGGTCGGGAGGCACAACTCCGGAGATGGAGCGAAACACGTCGAGGAGCTCGACCGGGATCGGGAAGATGATCGTCGAGTTCCGCTCGGCCGAGATCTCGGCCATCGTCTGCAGCGTGCGCAGCTGCATCGCGCCCGGGCTTCTCGCCATCATCGTCGCGGCCTCCCCGAGCTTCTCGGACGCCTGCATCTCGCCCTCCGCCGCGATGATCTTCGCCCGCCGCTCCCGTTCGGCCTCGGCCTGGCGGGCCATAGCCCGCTGCATCTGCTCCGGGAGGCCGACGTCACGGATCTCGACGAGCTCGACCTCGACGCCCCACGACTCGGTCTGCTGATCCAGCGCGATCTTCAGCTCCTGGTTGATGCGGTCGCGTTCACCGAGCAGTTGATCGAGCTCGTGACGACCGATGATCGACCGCAGAGAAGTCTGGGCGACGAGTTGTGCGGCGTTGTACCAGTTCTGGATCTTGATCACCGACGCGACCGGGTCCTTCACGCGGAAGTAGGCCACCGCGTCGACGGCGACGGTCACGTTGTCCTTCGTGATCACCTGCTGCGATGCCACCGGCACGGCCTGGGTCTGCAGATTGACGCGGACGATCCGGCTGATGAACGGCGGCACGACGAAGATGCCGGGCCCGCGAGCGCCCCGGCAGCGGCCGAACACGAAGAGCACGCCCCGTTCATATTCCTGGACGACGCGGACTCCCGACGCAATCAGCCACAGCAACACGAGTATTAGGACGATTGCGAGGACACCGATAACTGCCACGCGTGCATTGTGGCCGCCGACGCTTCAGTTCTCGGGGACCTGCCGGGCTCGGTCCCACAGGCTCCGGACGACCACGGGATCGCCGGCCGCGAGATCGACGGCGTCCGCAGCCGCCAGCGCTTCCATGCGGAGGAACCGCTCCTTGAACCGGTTTGCCCAGGCGCTGAGCGCCGACTCGCCGTCGATCCCCTCCCCTGCACCCGCGACCGCGTGGGCGGCGAGCGCGACGCCGAGCGACTCCTCGTCGACGACCATCGCTTCACCGCCGGCGAGATGCGACGGGAGATCGGCAGTGAGCCCGATCGACGAAGCTTTGCGCAACAACTTCTGCACGTAGAGCAGCGCCGGCAAGCCCGGCGTGATCCCCTCGACCAACGAGGTCAGCCCCTTCTCGCGCTTCTTGATCTGCTCCCAGTTCGTCACGACCGCGTCGGGCGTGTCGGCCTCCACGTCGCCGAAGACGTGGGGATGCCGGCGGACGAGCTTCGTGTGGACCCCGCGCGCGACGTCGGCGATCGAGAACGCTCCCGCCTCGGACGCGAGGACCGAATGGATCATCACCTGGAAGAGCAGGTCGCCGAGCTCGTCCTC
>JAUZEI010000615.1 GCA_030839105.1 Actinomycetota bacterium | reverse complement strand
GGGCCGCGAGCACGACTCGCGCCGCGCGACGGGCGACGACCTTGCGGGCCGTCGCGAGCGCGATGTCGGACGTGCCTCCCAGCACGAGGACCGACTGCACCTCACCCAAGGCGTCCTTCACCGGCGGCCCTCCTGCAACTGCGTCTTCCTCTCGCGGTCTGTCATGCGGTTCTCCTTCCGGCGCCACTGAGGTCGAGGCGCCGGTCCATGTCGCTGTGCAGCAGATTCGTCGGATCCAGCGCGGCCCGGGCCGCGCGCCAGTCGTCGAGGTGCGGGTACATCGCGCCGAGCAGTTCCGGACGCAGGCGCGCGTCCTTCGTGAGATAGACGCGCCCACCCGCTTCTACGACGAGCTCGTCGAGGCCGTCGAGCAGAGGAGCCAACGACGGCGACGTCGGGATGTCGAGGGCGAGCGTCCACCCCGAGATCGGAAACCCGATCAGCGACCGGCTGTCGTGCTCGAAGCGCTTGAGGACCGCGACGAAGGTCGGGATCCGGGCCGCGCTGAATCGCTCGAGCGCCGTCCGCACGACGTGCTCGGCGCCGAAGGGCACGACGAACTGGTACTGGACGAATCCGCGCGAGCCGTAGACGCGGTTCCAGCCCCGCACGCCGTCGAGCGGGAAGAAGAACGGCTTGATGCCCTCGACGCTCCGGTGCAGTGTGCGCGGCGCCTTGCGGAACCACATCTCGTTGAAGGCCCGGACACTCGCAATGTTGATGAGCCCGTTCGGCAACCACGGCGGGGCGCCGAGCAGGGTGCGCGGCGCGTACTCACGCGCGCTCGACCGTTCGGCGGCGGGGAGATCGTCGAGCACCGCGTGGTTGCCGCGTGACAGGACTGCCCGACCGAGGTGCCCACCTCGGGCGAGACAGTCGATCCAGGCGACGGAGTAGCGATAGTCGTGATCGCCGTCGAGCATCCGTTGCATGCAGTCGTCGACATCGTGCGTGCGCTCGGTGTCGCAGACGATGCGCGACGTCTCGACCGGCTGCAGCTTGAGCCGCGCGTCGGTGATGACGCCCGTGAGCCCCATACCGCCGCTCGTGGCCCAGAACGGTTCGGCGTCGGCGTCGGGATCGAGCGTCGCCGCGCCGTGCGCGGGAGTGACGACGCGCATCTGCTCCACGTAGTCGGCGAATGACCCGTGTCGGAATTTGCCGTGGATGTCGGACGCGATCGCGCCGCCGACGGTGACGTAGCTCGTGCCCGGTATGACCATCGGAAACCAACCGAGCGGCAGCAGCACGCGGAGCAGCGAATCGAGGCTGACGCCGCTCTCGACCGTCACCGTGCCCTTCTCCATGTCGATGGCGAGCACGGAGTCGAGGTTCCCGCACGACAACACGTCGCCGCCGGCGTTCTGCGCCGCGTCGCCGTAGGACCGACCGAGCCCGCGCGCGACGAGGCCGCGCGGACCCGGCGCCGCGACCCGCGCCACGATGTGCTCGAGGTCGTGCGGGCGATGCACGGTTGCACGAGTCGGCGAGGTCCGGCCCCAACCCGAGAGCAACTCCTGTGCGACGACCTCGGGATCGCCCATGTCAGGAACCGTGGATGGCGAGCGCGAAGAACAGGGCCCAGCACGCACCCATTGTCAGCAGCACCCGGTCGGAGAGGACGAGTTCCTCCGGCGCGCCGCCCCCGCCCTGTTCGAGCAGCAGCGCGTACCGCAGGATGCCGAGCACGAAGGGAACGATCGACAACTCGAACCAGACCGGGTTGCCGACGGCCGACGACTTCTCGAACGCCCAGAGGCAATAGGCGAGGATCGTCACGCTGGACGCGACCGCGCGCACGTAGCTCAGGAACTCGCGCGAATACATGGTGAGGGTGAGCCGGTGGCCGCCCGCGCTGTCGCCGAGCTCGACCATCTCCGCGTGGCGCTTTCCGGTCACCATGAACAGCGACGCGGATCCGGCGACGATGAGGAACCACGGTGAGATCGTGACGCCCACCGCGACGCCGCCGGCGATCGTCCGCAACACGAATCCCGAAGCGACACAGGCGAGATCGAGCACCGCCTCGTGCTTCAACCAGACGCTGTAGACGACGGTCTGGACGAGGTAGCCGCCGACGAGCAGGGACAGTTGCCACCGCGCCGCGAACGAGAGCCCGATGGCGGCGAGGATGAGCACTGCTCCGCCGATCATCGCCGTGCGCACGGTCACCTCACCCGATGCGATCGGGCGGCGGCGCTTTGACGGATGGCGGCGATCGGCGTCGACGTCGAGCGCGTCGTTCAGGTAGTAGGTGCCGCTCGCGGCGAGACAGAAGCAGACGAACGCGATCGCCGTCCGGAAGAGTGGCGTGCCCTGACCGAGCACCCCGGCCGCACCCGGCGCGGCAATGACGAGGACGTTCTTGATCCACTGCTTCGGGCGCGCGAGCCGGATGAGAGCCGGCAGCCGACGGTGCGGGTGCTCCTCGGGCAGCTCCGCCCGCAGCGCGCTCATCGCATCGCCACCCTCAGATCTCGAGCGGTTCGTGCTCGACGACCTCGACGAGGTCTTGGAGCGTTGCACCGCCGCGACGCATCCGCGGTATGAGCAGGGCCGCCATCACGATCGCGGCCGCCACCCCGCCCGCAAGGAAGCCCAGCTCGTTGCGCAGGATGAGGTCGTGTCCGGAC
>JAUZEI010000603.1 GCA_030839105.1 Actinomycetota bacterium | reverse complement strand
CGAGCTTGATCAGCAGGACGCGCACGTCCTTCGCCATCGCGACGAGCATCTTGCGCATCGTGGCGGCCTGCTGCTCTTCGCGGGAGTCGAACTCCAGTCGGTCGAGCTTGGTGACGCCGTCGACGATCGCGGCGACGTCGGAACCGAACCGGGCTTCGAGGTCGGCGAGCGTGACCGAGGTGTCCTCGACGGCGTCGTGGAGGAGCGCGCCCGCGAGGGTGATGTCGTCGAGCCCCAGATCGGAGAGGATCATCGCGACGCCGAGCGGGTGCGCAATGTACGGGTCGCCGGACCGGCGGACCTGGTCGCGGTGCGCGTCGCGGGCGACCTCGTACGCGTCTTCGATCAGGTCGGTCTCGCGCTGGTCGTCACCGCTGCGCACTGATTCCAACAGCGGGCGCAGGGCACCGTCGACGTTCGGGTGGCGGCCGGGCCGCGGCGGTGCGCTGGTCATACGACCCCTGGGCTGCTCACTGGTCTACTCATAGGTCACAAGCGTATGAACGTTGTAGCCCTCGAGCTGTTCCCGACCGTGCAGGAATCCGAGCTCCAGCACGAACGCGAAGCCCACGACGGTACCGCCGAGGCGCTCGACCAACCGTGCGGTTGCCGCCGCGGTTCCGCCCGTCGCGATGACGTCGTCGACCACGAGCACCTGCTCACCGGGCGCGATCGCGTCGCGGTGGATCTCGAGCAGATCGGTGCCGTACTCCAGCACGTACTCCTCGCTCTCGATCTCCCACGGCAGCTTGCCGGGCTTGCGCACCGGCACGAAACCGGCCTGCAGCGCGTAGGTCACGGGCGCCGCGAACACGAATCCCCGGGCCTCGATCCCGATCACCTTGTCGACCCGGGTCGCCACGAACGGCTCCCCCAGCGCGTCGACGCAGGCCCGGAACGCATCCGGCGCGCCGAGCAGCGGCGTGATGTCCTTGAACACGATCCCCGGCTTCGGATAGTCGAGAACGTCGCGTACGTGCGACTTGAGCCAGGCCGGATCCATCCCCACCAGGCTACCGACGCGCTCGCGGACCGAACGCGACTACGTCCGGCGCCGCGATCGGGTGCCGCCCCGGGCCGCCTACTTGCGCTTCTTGCCGCGCTGTTGGCGGGGCCGGGCCTGGATCGTCTGGCGGGGAACGGCGGGCGGCCCGGGCACGCCGAGCGAAGCCCGCGGGCGCACGCCGGGCTCGGCCGGTTCGTCGGGCGCCACCACGGGCGCACCGACCGAAGCAGAAGCCGCGGCCATCGCGGCGGGGGCCCGGCGCCGGCGCTCGGCGACGGCCCGGTACTGCGGCTCGCGCTCCTTCCACAACGCGAGCAGCGGCGCGGCGACGAAGATCGACGAGTAGGACCCGATGAAGAGACCCGCGGCGAGCGCGAGCGCGAAGTCCTCCAACGCGGTGGCGCCCAGAATGCCGCTTCCGACGACGAGCAGCGAGACCACCGGCAGGAGCGCGACGAGCGACGTCGACACCGAGCGCATCAACACGGCGTTGAGCGAACGGTTGACCATGTCGGAGTACGTGGAGCGGCCCGTCGCCGTCAGCGTGCGCTGGAACTCGGTGACCTTGTCGAACACGACGACCGTGTCGTACAGCGAGAAACCGAGGATGGTGAGGAACGCGGTGACCGTCGCGGGCGACACCGCGAAATGGAACAGCGCGTAGACGCCGATCGTGAAGATGATGTCGTGGATCACCGCCACGATCGCGGTAGCCGACATCTTCCACTCGAAGCGGACGGCGAGGTACGCCGCGAGCACGAAGAAGAAGATGATGAGCGCCTTGAGGGCTTTCTGACTCACCTCGTGACCCCACGTGGGGCCGACAGTCGTGATGCTGACATCCGTCGGAGTCGTTCCCGCGTACTTCGCGAGCGCGGCTGCGACCTTCTGCACGTCACTCGGCGGAAGCTTGGGCACTGTGACGGTGACGTTCTGCCCGGTGATCTTCACGGTGGGGCTCGTTACCTGGGAACCGATCACGGCCTTCACGGCGGCCTCGGTCGGCTTGATCCCCGGCTTCGCAGTGAACGTGTACGTTCCGCCCGCGCCGTTCGCACTCTGGGTGAACGAGACGTCGGCCTCGTTGACCCCGGCGTAGTTCGCGAGCGCCGTTTGCAGGATCTGGGTCGGGTCGGCGATGACGCGTGCCTCGACGCGGATCGTGTCGGCGCCGCCGCCGGGAGGCGTGAGCACGCTCACCTTGGCGTCGTTGAACCCGAGCGGTGCAAGAACGTTGCGGATGTCGGCGACCTTGGCCGGCTGGCTGTTCTTCATCTGGACCTGCCAGGCGGTCCCGCCCTCGAAGTCGATGCCGAGGTTGAGTCCACGCACGCCGAGGAGCACGAGGCTGATCACGATCAACGACGACGAGAAGATCAGCCACCGGCGGGTGTGCTTGATGAACTGAAAGTTCGTCCGCTCGTGGTAAAGGTCGGAGAGACGGTGCCGGCGCGTGATCCCCGGGATGTCGTCTTCGACCCCGGGCGGCGGTGCCGAGGTGAGCGTCATGCCATCACCTCGGGTACGTCGAGCCCGGCCCCGATCCCGACTCCGGGCATCCGCACGAGGGCCGGGCGGCGCGCGAGGACGGAGACGAACGGCCACATGAAGCAGTAGGCCAGGATGAGGTCGAGCGCGGTCGACAGTCCGAGGAAGTAGGCGAACCCGCGCACCGACGAGGTCGCGAAGAGATACAGGACCACGGCGCCGATCATCGACACGAGGTCGGCGGCGATGATCGTGCGGAACGCCCGCCGGAAGCCGGAGTCGAGCGAGGAGCGCACCGTCTTGCCCGTGCGTACCTCATCCTTCAGCCGTTCGAAATACACGACATAGCTGTCGACGGTGACACCGACGGAGACGATGATCCCCGTCACCCCCGCGAGCGTGAGCGTCAATCCCTGATGAGACGACAGCCAGGAGACGAGCGCGAAGAACGTCAACGCGGTGAGCCCGATACCCGTCCAGACGACGAGACCGAGCAGCCGGTAGACGAAGATCATGTAGAGCGCGACCAGGATCAGCCCGATCAGGCCCGACACGATGCCGGCCTTCAACTGGTCCTTGCCGAGGGTCGGCGAGACCGACTGCGCGGTCTGCGGGATGAGCTGGACGGGCAGCGATCCGTAACGCAGGACGAGGGCGAGCTGGTGCGCTTCCTTGCTCGAGAAGTTGCCGCTGATCGTGACGTCCTGGCCGGTGATGCCCTGGTTGATGTTCGGCGCCGACTGCACGACTCCGTCGAGCTCGATCGCGACCTGCTTGCCGACGTAGGGCTGCGCAACCTTCTTTACGAAGTCGTCGTTCTTGAAGTGGACGTTCACCTCCCACGCGGCCGACGTGGAGTTGACCGTCGCGCTGGCCGTTCCCACGTTGCGACCGGTCAGGATCGTCGGGCCGAGCAGGTAACAGGCGGTCTTCTTCGCATCGGGCAGGACGACCTGCTTGTCGGCAACGTCGGGCGTCACGGCCTTGCCGTTCTGGCAGGTCCCGTCATTCGGCGCCGCCGCGGGCTTGGTCGTCGTGGTCGTCGCACCCTTGACCGTGGTCGTCGTCGCGCCCTTGGCCGTGGTCGTCGTCGCGCCCTTCACGGTCGTCGTCGTGACCGCCTCGGGCCGTGACGCGGCGATCGGCACCGTGTCGATCGTGCCGAGACGACCGGCCGCCTTGCCCTTGGTCGTCGTGGTCGCGCCCTTGCCCGTCGTCGTGGTCGCGCCCTTCACTGTCGTGGTCGTCGCGCCCTTGGCCGTGGTGGTCGTCGCGCCCTTGGCCGTGGTCGTCGTCGCACCCTTCACGGTCGTGGAGGTCTGGGAGGTGGAGTACGGGATCGAACCCTGCACAACGCGGAACCGCAGTTCCGCGGTCTTACCGACGAGCGCGTCGGCCTCGGCCGCGTTCTTCACGCCGGGCAGGTCGATCACGATGTTGTTGCCCTGCCGGCTGACGTTGGGCTCTGCGATCCCGAGGCCGTCGACGCGCGCCCGGATGATCGCGACCGCGGTGTCGAGGGTCGACAGGTCGGAACCCTTCACCGGGGCGAGCACGATCGACGTGCCCCCCTGGAGATCGAGTCCGAGCACGGGACGGCTCGATCCGAAGATGGTCGCGAAAAAGCACGCGAGGATGACGAAGACCGTCAACACGAGCAGGATGACCTTGCGCCGCACGGTTCAGTCCGTCCCAGTCTCTCCGTCGTGGGGTTCGCCGGCGCTGGGCATGGGATCGATGCGCTGGCCGATCGCGCCCCGAGCGATGTGGATCACGGTGCCCGGTGCGATCTCCAGATCGGCGTCGGAGTCCCGGAGATTCGTGATCCGGCCGTAGATCCCGCTCGTCGTCAGCACTTCGTCGCCCTCTTGGATCTGGGACTGCAGCAGGCGCACCGCGGAGATTCGCTTCTGTTGGGGGCGCCATAGGAGCAGGTAGATGGCGCCCACCATGAGAACGGGGAAGATCGCCACCTGCACCAGAGAACCCTTACGCCGGAGAAACGAGGACCGACGCTACCACCGACACCCGATCGGGCCGTGTCACGATCCCGGCACGTCGAAGGCCCGGCCGCGGTCGGTGGCAATCGCCTCCGAAAGCCGTCCCAACCGCTCTCCGCGACACATCCGTACCTGTCCCCGGTACGCGTCGCGCGGGAGCTCGGCCCACCGTCGCGCCTCGGCGAAGGCGGCATCGGCGAGCGCCTCGGGCGGCGTGACCGAGTCGAGGAAGCCGGCATCGACGGCGCCGTCGGGATCGTAGATCCGGGCGCCGACCGTGGCGTCCTGCACGTGGCGCTTCGACAGTCGCTCGTGGGCGAGCTCGACCGCCCAGCGCGGGAGCACCATCCCCAGCTGGGTCTCGATCAGCCCGATCCGGAACTCACCGCGCGCCCCGATGCGGGCGTCGGCACCGAGGAGGAGCAGCGCGCCCGCGGCGACGGCGTGGCCGGTGCACGCGACGACGACCGGCATCGGTGACCCGTACATACGAGAAAAGAGCTCGCCGCCGTCGGTCACGAGCTTGCCGGCCGCTTCCGGCGCACTGCGCATGACCTTGAGGTCGAAGCCGCCGGAGAACATGCCCGGCGCACCCGTGATGAGCAGCGCGCCGACCTCGGCCTCGCCCGCGTCTTCGGCGCTCGAGAGGGCGTCACCGAGCGCGGCGAGGACGTCGAACGAGAGGGCGTTGGCCTTGCCGTTCGCGATGGTGACGTGCGCGATCCGGTCGCGAACTTCGTATTGCACGAGATCCATGAAGGCCCCCTAGAACAGCTCGGGAGCCTCGCCCGGCTTCGCGGGCGCGTGCAAACCCGCCGCGCCTGTCGGGCCCGGCACCGGCAGGCCGATGTGCGCGAACCCGGCCGGGGTCGCGATGCGGCCCCGGGGGGTGCGCTCGATGAGCCCGCAGAGCAGCAGGAACGGCTCGTACACGTCTTCGACCGTTTCCGGTGCTTCACTCACCGCGATCGCCAGTGTGCTCAGACCCACTGCCCGGCCGACGAACGTGCGACACAGCGCGTCGAGGATCGCGCGGTCGACCTTGTCGAGACCGAGCTCGTCGACCTCGAACAGGGCGAGCGCGTCGCGGGCGATGTCGACGGACACGCGTCCGTCGGCGCGCACCTCGGCGTAGTCGCGCACCCGCTTCAACAAACGGTTGGCGATACGCGGCGTTCCGCGGGAGCGGCCGGCGATCTCGTCGGCGCCCTCGGGATCGAGGTCGACGCCGAGGATGGTGGCGACCCGGCGCAGGATTGCGGCGAGCTCGTCGTGCGCGTAGTAGTCGAGCCGAGCGACGAAGCCGAACCGGTCGCGCAACGGTCCGCTGATGAGACCGGTACGCGTGGTCGCGGCGACGAGCGTGAAGCGCGGCAGGTCGAGACGGATCGTGCGCGCGCTCGGGCCTTTGCCGATGACGACGTCGAACCGGAAGTCCTCCATCGCGGGATAGAGGCTCTCTTCGACGACCCGGGGCAGACGGTGCACCTCGTCGATGAACAGGACGTCGCCGTCGTCGAGGTTCGTGAGAATGGCGGCGAGATCGCCTGCCCGTTCGAGCGCGGGTCCGCTCGTCGGATTGAGGCGCGCGCCCATCTCATTGGCGATGATCCCCGCGAGGCTCGTCTTGCCGAGGCCGGGTGGACCGGCGAGAAGTACATGGTCGACGGCCTGCCCGCGCTGTTTGGCGGCGGTGAGCATGATCTCGAGGTGCTCGCGCAGGCGGGGCTGGCCGACGAACTCCCCGAGATTGCGCGGCCGAAGCGTGGTCTCCTCCGCGACCTCGGCCTCATCGGCCTCCGGGCTCAGCAGCTCTTCTCTCACGATGCGGCCCTCACGCTTCGGCCCGTCATTGGCGACCGGCCAGGAGTCGGAGCGCGTCGCGCAGCAGCTCTTCGACGGTGCCGTGTTCGCCGAGCTGACCGAACACCTCCCGTACTTCGTCGTTGCCGTAGCCGAGACCGACGAGCGCGTCGCGCACCTCGCCCCGCACGCTCGGCGAGGTCGAACCCCGGACGGCCGTGAGGTCGATGTCGGGCACCGAGAGCCGGGCCTTGAGGTCGACGAGAAGGCGTTGCGCGGTCCGCTTGCCGACGCCCGGCACGGAGACGAGAGAATCGAGATCGTCCTCGGCCAGGCAGCGGCGAAGGCTGGACGGCGAGTGGACCGAAAGAATCGCGAGCGCGAGCTTGGGCCCGACCCCGCTCGCGGTGATGAGCGCCTCGAACGTGTCGCGTTCGTCGCGAGTGGGGAACCCGAAAAGGATGAGCGCGTCGTCGCGTACGTGTTGATGCGTGAACAAGAACACGTGCGCCCCGGGCTCGAGCGCGGGGACGGCACTGACGGGCACGAGCACGCGATACCCGATGCCCGCGGCCTCGACGAGCACCTCGCCCGCGAGGGTGCGCTCGAGAACGTCGCCCCGCACCGAACCGATCACGACCCGCCGATCACGACGGGATCCGGGCGAGCATGCGCGCACGACCGTGATGGCAGCACGCGAGGGCGAGCGCGTCGGCTGCGTCGGCCGGCTTGGGGATGTCGCGCAGCGAGAGCAGCCGGGTGACCATCGTCTGTACCGCGAGCTTGTCGGCCCGGCCGTCGCCGGTCACGGCGAGCTTGACCTCGTTGGGGCTGTACTGCGCGACGGGAACACCGGCGCGCGCCGCGACGACGAGCGCGAGCCCACTCGCCTGACCGACAGACATCGCGGTGCGGACGTTGTTTTGGAACAGGACGCGTTCGACCGAGAGCGCCGACGGCCGGAGCTGGCGCACGAGCGCGGCGAGCTCGTCGTTCAGTGCGAGCAGCCGCTCGGGCAACGGGTCGGAGGGAGAGGTACGGATCACGCCACAGGCCGTCGCCCGGAGACGGCCCTGCTCGCGGACGACCGCGCCGTAGCCACAGCGCGAGACACCGGGGTCGATGCCGAGAACAGGCCCGGCGGAGTCGAACACAGGTTCGATCCTACGGCCTCGAACCCGAGACCGGGAGGATGGAGCGGCAGCGCAGCGCGAGCGACCAGGTGTTATCTCCGAAGGACGCGCCAGAGGATGAAGAGCACGAGGGCGCCGATCCCGAGAGGGAGGAGGCGCTTGGTGACGGGCGCGCCGGCGACGCCGAACAGGTCGACGGGCTCGACCTCGCGCGAATCGATTCGGCGCGGTCCGCTCGTGGATGCACTGCTGCCGGTCGGGGGCGAATCCGTCGTCGTGCTCGCTTGCGACGCTGCGATGACCGACGGGGCGCTCTCGAGGGCCTGCTCGTACGCGCCACCGGCGTGCGTGGTATCGCCCCCGCCCGCGCTACTCAGGACGTCGCGTTCGACGTTCTCCACGAACTGCCCCATCAGCTTCGACGAGACGTCGGCGAGCACTCCGCGGCCGAACTGCGCGACCTTGCCGGTGATGGACAGGTCGGTGGAGACGTCGACCTTGGTTCCGCCGCCCTCCGCGGTCATCGTCACCACGATCGAGGCTTTGGCGTTGCCCTGCCCGCGTGTGTCGCGTCCCGACGCGTCGATCACGATCCGGCGATTCGTCTCGTCGACCTCCGCGAGCCGGGCGGTGCCCTTGTACTGCGCGGTGATCGGTCCGACCTTGACCTTGACGATGCCGCGGTACTCGTCGCCCTCGACCTCTTGGAGTTGGGCGCCGGGCATACAGGGTGCGATGCCCTCGATGTCGAGCATCACCTTCCAGGTGGCGTCGATCGGGGTGCTCACTCGGAAGCTGTCGTTGATCTCCATCGTGACTCCAAATCGGCGAGGTCCTGGGGCGTGTCGACGTCGGTGGCCGCGCCCGCGTCGTCGCACGGTACCGCGACCGCAGGGTGGCGGCGGAAGAGCACCCG
>JAUZEI010000504.1 GCA_030839105.1 Actinomycetota bacterium | reverse complement strand
GCACTTCGGGGAGGTCTTCGCCCATGGCGCGCGTGTAGAGCTGATGGCGGGTGCGCTCGTCGACCATGTGTTGACGAACGTGCGCGGCGCGCGGCGCCAGACCCGGCACCCGGTCGATGACGTCCATCACGGGGTGGAAACGATCCATGTCGTTGCGCACGAGCATGTCGATCGGCGTGGTGACGGTTCCCTCTTCCTTGTTCCCGCGCACGTGCAGGTGCTCGGCCCCGGCCCGCCGATAGGCGAGCCGGTGAATCAACCAGGGATAGCCGTGGTACGCGAAGATCACGGGCTTGTCGACCGTGAACAACGTGTCGTAGTCGTGGTCGGAAAGCCCGTGTGGGTGTTCGGTGTCGGGCTGCAGCCGCATCAGGTCGACGACGTTCACGACGCGGACCTTGAGGTCGGGAAGGTGCTCTCGTAGCAGCGTGACCGCCGCGAGCGTCTCCAGCGTCGGCACGTCACCCGCGCACGCCATCACGACGTCGGGCTCGGTGCCTTCGTCGTTGGAAGCCCAGTCCCAGATGCCGATGCCCCGCGTGCAGTGCAGGATCGCGTCTTCCATCGAGAGCCATGCGGGCTCGGGTTGCTTTCCTGCGACGATGACGTTCACGTAGTCACGGCTACGGAGGCAGTGGTCGACCGTCGACAGCAACGTGTTCGCGTCGGGCGGCAGATACACGCGCACCACTTCGGCCTTCTTGTTGACGACGACGTCGATGAAGCCGGGGTCCTGGTGCGTGAAGCCGTTGTGATCCTGACGCCATACGTGCGACGTGAGGAGATAGTTCAACGACGGGATCGGACGCCGCCACGGCAACCCGCGCGCGACCTTCAACCACTTCGCGTGCTGATTGAACATCGAATCGATGATGTGCGCGAAGGCCTCGTAACAGGAGAAGAAGCCGTGGCGACCGGTCAGGAGATACCCCTCCAGCCAGCCCTCACAAGTCGTCTCACTCAGGTATTCCATGACTCGACCGTCCGGGGCGAGCGCGACGTCGACGTCGAGTTGTTCGGCCTCCCACGTCTTCCCGGTCGCCTCGTAGACGGCCTCGAGCCGGTTCGACGCGGTCTCATCGGGACCGAACATGCGGAAGTCAAGGGTCTCGGCGTTCAGGCGGAACACTTCACGCAGATAGGTGCCGAGCACGCGTGTGGACTCGGCCAGCTCGGCTCCCGGCTCGCCCACGGCAACCGCGTGGTCGTTCATGTCGGGGAGCCGCAGATCGCGCGTCAACAGACCGCCGTTGGCATGCGGGTTCGATCCCATGCGGCGATCGCCCGCCGGCAACCAGTCGATGATCTCCTCACGCGGTCGTCCGTGCTCGTCGAACAACTCCTCGATACCGTAGGAACGCATCCACGCCTCGAGCTGCGCGAGATGCTCCGGGTCCTCCCGCACACGCGAGAGCGGCACCTGGTGCGCGCGCCAGGTGCCCTCGACGGGGAGACCGTCGACAACCTTCGGCCCCGTCCACCCTTTCGGAGTCCGCAACACGATCATGGGCCAGCGGGGACGAGTGCGGTCGCCGTCGTCGCGCGCCCGCCGTTGGATCGCGCGGATCTCGGCCAACACGTGCTCCAGCGTGGCGGCGAGCTCGTGATGCACCCGCGCCGGGTCGTCGCCGGATACGACGAAGGGCTCCCAGCCGCAACCGGTGAGCATGTCGGTCAGCTCGGCCTCGGGGATACGCGCGAGCACGGTCGGGTTCGCGATCTTGTACCCGTTGAGGTGCAGGATCGGGAGCACCGCGCCGTCACCGACCGGGTCGAGGAACTTGTTCGAATGCCAACTGGTCGCGAGCGCGCCCGTCTCCGCCTCGCCGTCGCCGACCACGCACGCAACAACCAGATCGGGATTGTCGAAGGCAGCACCGAAGGCGTGACCGATCGAATACCCGAGTTCGCCACCCTCGTGGATCGAACCCGGAGTTTCGGGAGCGACGTGGCTCGGCACCCCACCCGGGAACGAGAACTGGCGGAACAACCGTTCCATGCCCTCGGCGTCGCGCGTGATCGCGGGATAAGTATCGGTGTAGCTGCCCTCGAGCCACGTGTTCGCGAGGATTGCGGGACCGCCGTGTCCGGGTCCGATGACATACATCATGTTCAGGTGGTCGCGCGCGATGAGCCGACTGCAGTGCGCGTAGATGAGATTGAGACCCGGACTCGTCCCCCAGTGCCCGAGGAGGCGGGGCTTCACGTCGGCCACGGCGAGCGGTCGCTCGAGCAGAGCATTGCCGAGGAGATAGATCTGGCCGACCGTCAGGTAGTTGGCGGCGCGCCAGTATGCGTCGACGCGCTTCAACTCCTCGTCCGCCAGGTGTGACCCTTCGATCCGACGCATCGCGGGCCTGTCTACCCGAGAACCGCGGCGAACAGCCCGACTTCGGGACAGACCGCCGGATTCGTCACAGGCCGGTCACACCCGGGTAACGGCCGAACTGCAATCCTCCATCCAGGAGGCACGGCCATGACTGATCACGAGAGACTGCTCGTCGCGCTTGTGGGCGACACCGACGACGCCCCCGACGGCCCCTTCACGACGGCAGCGGTAGTGGCGATGCTCTACGAGATCGGCCACGAGCGCGGCCGCACGCCCCGGAATCCCTTGGAGCGCCTCTCCGCCTGAGTAACCCGCGGCGTGGACCGAAGCCGCTCTACGCCTCGTTGGTCAGCCGGCGAGGGCGAGGATGACGATGCCGGGGCGGACTTTGGCGACCGGTCGGTAGCCCGCGACGGCCATGATCTGGCGCCAGCGCACGCCCTGATTGGCGGCTCCCTTGCCGAAGACGATGACGCGCACGGCGTGGCGGTTGATCGCCTGCTTCATGGCTTCCGTGGAGAGCATGTGATATTCGGCGGCGCGGCCGGCCGACAGATGCGTGTTCGAGAGAACGAACGGGGCGAAGTCGCTTTCGAGTCCCGGGAACTGGCGTTCGCCGGACTCGTAGACGAACCCCGGCCAGAAGGACAACACCACATCGCCCTTGCTCGCCACACGATCGACCGCGCGGGCGACGGCTTGCGCGTCGGAAATTCGCAGCTCCGTCGCGTCCGCGGACGTGACGACGTGAAACGACCACGCGGCCGGAATGATGAGGATCACCGCCGCGATCGCCAAGAAACGCTGCTCGCGGACGTAGGCCGAGATGTCGAGCAGCTGGATGAGCTCGATCGCCGACACCGCGAGGAACGGGAGGAGCGTGACGAAGTACTGCGCATAGCTGGGCGTCGGCACGAGGTTTGTGATCGCGAGCGTCGCGGCGATGGCGACCGACGCCGGAAATCGTTGCCGGCGACGGACACACACCGCGATCAGCACTACACCGACGACCACCAGCAGGAGGAAATGCGGCTCCACGACCACTCGCCCGACGGTCCGTACCTTCCCGAAGACGTTTGACGGCACTGACGCGTGACTGCGCGTGGTCTGGGCACGCAGCGTGTCGTTGATGAACCGGCCCGGTCCGATGACGAACAGCCAGATGGACGGGGCGAGCCCGACGGCGAGGCCGACGAGAAAGCGCCACGCGTCGCGGCGCGCGTAGACGAGGAACACGATGACGACCGGCGCGAACAAGAGTCGGACGTCGACGGCCAGTCCGGTGAAGAGCCCGGCGACGAACCACGCTCCCGCCGACCGAGATTCCGCCCAGACGTACGCAGTGAACAGCAACAGCGTCGACAGCGCGTACGTCTTGATCGTCGGGAACCACTGGAAGCCCAACGGCGAGGTGGCGAACAGGACGACCGCGATCACTGCGAGTCGCCGCGACGACCAGCGCCGCAACACGTGCCAATAGATCATGCACCCGAGCGCGACTGTCAGCACGACAGAAAGGCTGCGCA
>JAUZEI010000582.1 GCA_030839105.1 Actinomycetota bacterium | reverse complement strand
GCGCAACAGCATCCGGGAGGTGCTCGGTGAGCGCTGGCGCGCCGCGTTGCTCGCGACTGCGTGCCGTCTCGGCTTCGACTTTCTCGCGTTGTTCGCGGCGTTGGCCGCGGTCGGTGGACTGCCCCGGCCTTCGCTCGCGCTGCTCGCCTATACCGCGGCTTCGTTGCTGGCGATGATCCCGTTGACCCCCGGTGGACTCGGCCTCGTCGAGGCGGGTCTGACCGGCACGCTCGCGCTGGCGGGTGTACAACCCGCGCAGGCCGTGCTCGCCACGCTGCTCTACCGGCTGGCCTCGTACTGGCTGCCGATCTTCGCGGGCCCGATCGCGTACACGCTCTTCCGCCGCCGCTACCGCTGACCGGGACGCGCCGGCCGCGCTCCGGCATGTTCGCGGGCCCCGTGTGTCGCCGGATGGTCAGTCCGTCCCGCTCGAATTCCGACACATCACTCGAAGCGTCCCATCGCCGCGCCCGAAAAACCTTGCCGGATTGACGTGCATACCGGTGCGGGAACATGTCATCGTGAACGATTACTAACGGATAGCTAACGCGAAGGTGGCTCGAACGTTTCGGGCGACCGCGCGACACACGAACCCGCCGAAGAGACGAGCTCGCCGACAAACGATGCAGACATCTTGTGGGGGCCGAGATGATTCGCTTGTCGCGACGGCGGCGTCGCCGGAGCGCGCCCGCCTGCCTCATCAGCCCGCGCTCGACGGCCTGCGAGGACTCGCGGTCGCGGGCGTGCTCCTGTTCCACGGCGGACACCTCCAGGGTGGCTTTCTCGGGGTGGACGCCTTCTTCGTCCTCTCCGGCTTCCTGATCACCTCACTCCTGTTGGTCGAGGTGAGCGACCGGGGCCGAGTCTCGCTCGGCGCGTTCTGGGCCCGCCGAGCCCGCCGGTTGTTGCCGGCGCTGGCGTGCGTCCTCGGCGCGGTCGCGCTCTACGCCTGGCTGCTCGCCCGGCCCGACGAGCTCGCCACGATCCGGGGCGTTGCATTCGCCACGATCGGGTACTTCGCGAACTGGCGCGCGATCTTCAACAGCCGCGACTACTGGTCGCTGTTCCGAAGCCCGTCGCCGCTCGATCACACGTGGAGCCTCGCCATCGAGGAACAGTTCTACCTGGCGTGGCCGCTGCTGGTGGCCGTCCTCGCGATCGGCGCGCGCGGCCGGCGCGCCGCGCGGCGGGTCCTTCTCACGTCCGTCGCGCTGGCGCTCGGCTCGCTCGGGTGGATGCTCTTCATCTTCGATTCGACGAACCCGTCGCGCGCCTATTTCGGCACTGATACGCGCGTCGCATCGATCCTCGTCGGTGCCGCGCTCGCGGCGTGGTTGCGGTTGCGGGGTCCGACGCGATCGCGCGCGGCCCGAGGCACATTGGAGCTGAGCGCGATCGGGGCGCTCGTCTTGTTGGCAGTCGCGTGGACGCGGCTCTCGGGATCGTCCGCGACGTTGTACCGCGGCGGTCTCTTCGTTTGCGCGCTTGCCGTGACCTGCGTGATTGCCGCGGCGGTGCATCCCCGACGCGGGCCGGTGCATCAGCTGTTCTCGTTCCGTCCGCTGCGCGAGCTCGGACTCATCAGCTACGGCGTCTACCTGTGGCACTGGCCCGTCTACGTCGTACTCGACCCGACGCGCGTGCACCTCGGCGGGTGGCCGCTCCTCGGGGTACGCATCGCGACGACGCTCTGCGTCGCATTCGTCTCGTACCGCTTCGTCGAGCAACCGATCCGGCACGGCCCGCGAGCTCGAGTCGGGTCGCACCCGCGCCCGCGCGTCCTGCGCGCGGGCATCGCGTTCGCGACTGTGCTCGGCGTTGTCGTCGCGATCATCGCCTCGACCGCGGCCGCGCCGGCAGTGCACGTGGTCGTCGCCGATCAGATCCGACCGCCCGAGCCGATCGCGGCCACCCCGGCGCACCGTTCCGGTCCCGGCGTCTACAAGGTCGGGCTCGTGCAGGACAACGTTGCGCGCCGGGTCCTCGTCGTCGGTAACTCGATGGCCTTGTACGCGGCCGACGAAGGCTTCAAGCAGATTCACACATCCCCACCGCTCGACGTCCTGAACCTGGGCTCCATCGGATGCCGTCTTCTTCCCGAGGAGACGCGCACCCGCTACCCGCGCGGCGGCCTGTTCGACGGGCAGGCACGCGTGTGCCGCGACAACTGGGCGACGGCGGTCTCGCTTTTCCGTCCCGATGTCGTCGTGATGCTCGTCAGTGAGCCGACCGACGCCGAGCACGAGATCGACGGTCACTGGACGGCTCCCTGTGAGCCCGCGTACGACACAGTGTTCGAGCGCGAGTTACACGATCAGATGCGGCTGCTCGCGTCCGGCGGCGCGCACGTCATTGTCACGACGACTGCGTATGTGGGCCTCCCGTACAAGACGCCGCAGTGGTACGCACACAATGACTGCCAGAACAGACTCATCCGGCGGGTCGCGGCGGCGGAACCCAAAGTCGTGCTGGCCGATCTCTTCGCGTGGATGTGCCCCCGACTCGACACCGACTGCAACGCGCACGTCGGCGACATCGTGCTCCGACCCGACGGCGTGCACTTCCGCGACACGTCGGCCCGGCTGATCGCGGCCTGGCTCATCATGCAGGGCCGGCACCACGGCCTGTTCAAGCGCCTGCGAATCGAAGGTCCCGAGGCGCGAGCAGTCGCGACGCCGCCGTCACCTTGACCCTCGCTGCGGTACTACTTGCTACCGATTGCTACTGAACTACTTGCTACGGACCTTGGCGCGCGACCCGTTCGATCCCGAATCGGCTGCGGTGAGCGCCGCGCAGAGCTGATCGACGGTGCCGCACAGCGCGTCGACCTTGCGCTCGAGCGAGTCAAGACGATCGTTGTCAGTTGATTCCGGACCGGACTCGGCCTGCTTCAATAACGCGTGGCACTGCTTGAACAGCCGTGCCGAATCGCGCTCCTCCGCGATGTACCGCCCGAGGAGCGCTCCCGTCGCGATGTCGATCGAGTGATCTTTGAAGAAGTCGTCGAAGATGTCGGGCTTGTCGCCGCTGTCGAGCCGGTGCAGCTTCAACGTCTCCATCTTCTCGAGATCCGAACGGTCGGAGATCACGAGCGCGATCGCGGCGGCATCATCGTCGTCGTTGTGCCGAACGTCATAGCCGAGCTCGTTGATACGACGACCGAAGGTCATCGCGTGCTCGCCTTCCCGCGCGGCAATCCTGCGTAACACGGTTCGCACGTCGTCGCTCTTCGTCGTGTCCGCCCACGCGGACAGGTACGCGTGCGCGTGA
>JAUZEI010000575.1 GCA_030839105.1 Actinomycetota bacterium | reverse complement strand
CGCTCGGCAAGATGCCCCGCATCGCCGCGCTCGTACTGGCCGGCTCGCTCATCCCCACGACGATCGCCGGCCATCGCTTCTGGGAGGAGAACGAGCCGACGAAGCGCGCGGGTCAGACGATCCACTTCCTGAAGAACCTCTCGATGCTCGGCGGCCTACTGTTGGCCGCCGACGACACGGGCGGGCGTCCGTCAATTCCCTGGCGCCTCCATCAAGCCGCTGATCACGCCCGTGAGCGGATGCCCGCGCTGCACGCCGACTGACCGAGCGGTTCTCCCGACGCCCGATGGCGCGCCGTCTACTCTCGGGGACATGTGCCGAAACATCACCGAACTCCGCGGCCTCGAGCCCCCGGCCACGCGCCAGGAGATTGAAGCGGCGGCGCGCCAGTACGTCCGCAAGGTGTCGGGCATCTCGCGTCCGGGCATCGCGGTCGCGGGGTCCATGGAAGCCGCAGCGCTTGAGATCGCCGCGATCACCGAACAGTTGCTGAACGGATTGCCGGCCCGGCGCCAACCGCCGTCGACGATGCCGCCGTTGCGCCGACCGGAAGTGCGCAGTCGGCTCGGACTCGAACCGTTCACGGCCTGATACGCGACAAGGCCCCCGACCGGAGTCGGGGGCCGACGCGTGTACAGGCGCACGTGCGAGCGCGTACGAGTACAGACGCGCGGATGCGTTAGCTGTCGCGGTGCACCCGGTCCTTGACGTCGTCGACGAGATCCTTCGCCTTGTCCTCGACCCGCTCGATCGCGTCCTTCACCTTTCCGCTGGCGCGGTCCGTCTTGCCTTCACGCTTCAGACGGTCGTTGTCGGTGAGGTCGCCGACGGCTTCCTTCGCCCGGCCTTTGAGGTCGTCGGTGTTCGAATCCATGAGGTGTCATCCTTTCGGCTTGGCCCACACGGGGGTTGTGGCGGCCACGGGTTCCCCGGCACCGGGACTGACGCCGAGTCGAACCATGAGGTTTGTACCCATCACGGGCGCGCCGCATCCGGCACAAGACTGGGAGTTTGATTCCGGCTCAGATGCCCGTCTCCGCCGGGCGCATGCGACAGATTTCGCGCATGTAGTTCGTCTTTCACGGGTACCAGGTCGCCGTGCGTGAACGGTCTCCGCTTCTTCCTCCGCCCCAGGGCCCGCTCAGCGCGTCAGTGATCGACGCGCTCCGTGGTTCTCCCGGACGCATACGCATGCCGCGCATTGACGGTGTCGACGCGTTCGGCGACGACCTGCAGCTCGCGCTGTGGTGCTGCTACGAGCTGCACTATGCATCCTTCGTTGGCGTCGACGACGCGTGGGAGTGGGAACCCGGCCTGCTCGAGATGCGGCGCGTTCTCGAACGCGCGTTCACCGATCGATTGGTGGACGAGGTCGGACCGCCGCGCGCGGTTCCCGAGCCAGAGGTCGCATCGGCCCTGCGCGACATCGCGACCGGCGACGGTCCTTCGCTCTCCGGCTACCTGCTCGAACGCGGGGACCGAAACGAGATGCGTGAGTTCTTGGTGCACCGATCGCTGTACCAGCGCAAGGAAGCCGACCCGCACACCTGGGCCATCCCGCGGGTGCGCGGTCGGGTCAAGGCCGCGATGGTCGCGATTCAGTACGACGAGTACGGCGACGGAGTCGCGGCCGAGATGCATGCCGAGCTGTTCGCGGCGACGATGCGCGCGCTCGACCTCGATCCCGCCTACGGGGCCTACGTCGACCTCCTCCCGGGCACCACGCTCGCCACTGACAATCTCGTGACCATGTTCGGACTGCACCGCGGCTGGCGGGCTGCCTGCGTCGGTCACCTCGCGTTATTCGAGATGACGTCGGTGGGGCCCATGGGACGCTACGCGAGCGCGCTGCGACGGCTCGGGGTCGGGCCGGAGGCGCGTCGCTTCTACGACGTGCACGTTTCCGCGGATGTCGTCCATCAGCACATTGCGCTCGACGAGATGGTCGGAGCGTTGATCGCACAGGACCCTTCTTTGTCCGGCGGAGTGCTCTTCGGCGCCCGAACCCTCGCGGCCGTCGAGCGCCGATTCGCCGGTCATCTGCTCTCGTCATGGCAGGCCGGAGAGCACTCCCTCTTCTCGCCCCTGCTCCCGGAGCGTCTCGCCTCGTAGCGCCGCAACGGCGCCGAGCCCGCGTGTTCAAGCCGCGGTTCGCGCGCGCCCCGCGGCGAATGCGCGCGGCGCGGAGTCGAAATCGCAGGTGTTTTTCCCGATCGGGCATTGGGTAGCCCTCCGCCCGTGGACACGATGCAACCACCCGGCTCGTTGCGGACCGCGGATTCGGTCATCGAAGAGGCGCGCGAGCAGGGATTCGAGCTCGCGCGCTTTTCCACTGCCACGGGCCAGACCGTGTGGGAGTGGCGGCGCGGCGACGAGCCTCGTCCCCAGTTCGCTACCGAACGCGTTGCCATCGTCTGGATGACCGAATGGCTCGAACGGCCGGAGCGGCCCGAGAGCTGACGGTCTTACGCCCCGCGTGCGGGACTGGGGTGTTCGAGCGAAAGCGTCGGCACGGTGCGCCTCGTGCGCGCCAGTCGGGGCGACGGCGTCTCGGTCCTCGCCGCGCGGTACGCGTCGAGAAAGTAGAGCCGCGCCTCGGTGGACGGACGCGACGGAAGCACGGTGTCGGCATCACGGCCGGTGCCGCTCTTGGTGTCGATCGAAGGGAGTGCGGCGACCCGTGCGAGGAACGCGGTCATCTGCCGGCGCGCCCGAGCGGACGACCACCGTGCGGCGAGTGCGCTCACCAGTGCCAGGACGACGACCAGCACGACGACGAGGAACACAACGCTGAGTGCCATCACCCGATCACCTCGGTGTATACCGCTTCGTCAGGGAAGGCGGCCTTCGCCCTCTTGGCGCGCCCCCCGCTCGATGGCGTCTTTGTAGGCGCGCTTCTCGTCCTCGTCCAAGGCGTCGGCGCGGGCTGCGGCGTCTTCTTCTTCGGCGGTCGGTGAGCCGTCGGGGCTCGGCTTCACACGCGCGTCGGCTTCCTCTTCGGCACGCGTTGCGGAGCTCGGGCGGGTGCGCTCGGGTTCGCTCATGGGGAGGCCTTTCTTCGGCGGTCTCCGCTGCTCTACCCACTCGCCGGAGGTCATATGTCAGATGTCGTGCCGCACGACGCCCGCCGCGAATGCGGAAAGTGGGACGACGCGCCGGCGCAGGTCGGCGACAGCCCGCGGTCAGGTGCCCGACGACAAGCGGTGGAGCGAGCTCGTCCGGGGCCGCCCGGAGCGGCTCGACTGACCCGCGGTCCGCGCGTCGACCAGGGCGCCGGAGCCGTCCGGCGCGTCGAGGTCGTGGACCACGAACAGCGAGCGCAAGTCACCGATCTCGAGCATGCGTGTCAGGATCGACGGCGCCACGATCTCGACGCGCCCGTCGACGTGATTCAAACGTGCAGCGAGTTCGGCCATCGCCCGTAGGCCGCCGATGTTGCAGAAGCGCAGATGTGTGAGGTCGATCGTCACAACGCGCGCGCCCTGCTGCGCAAGCGCGCCGAGTGTTCCGGCGAACGCGGGGACACTCAGCGCGTCGAGCTCGCCGGAAAGCCACAACAGGATGTTTCCGACGTCGTACTCGATGTCCATCCCGAACTGCGCGCTCGAGGGGCGGGGTCGCGTCACGCCCCTCGACTACCCGGCCCGCGACGAGCGCGAAACGTCGTTACGGCTTCGTTCACGCCGGGCGGGGTGCGGTCAGCTGCGCGCCGAACACAGGAAGGATCTCGCGCTCGTAGAAGCGCAAGAAGCCGTCCTGATCGGGTCCGACCTGGGTGATGTAGACCTCGTCGTAGCCCGCGTCGCGATACGTGTTGATCGCCTCGATGTGCTTCTCGGCGTCGGGTCCACACGGGAACGAGGAGACGATGTCTTCGCGGTGCAGCGGCTCCACCGCCTGCTCGAAGTGCGCCGGAGTGCGGAGCTCCTGACTCAGCTCACCCACGAGTCCCGAAGTCGGCCAGAGTCGATACGCCATATCCTCCCCTTCGCGCAC
>JAUZEI010000535.1 GCA_030839105.1 Actinomycetota bacterium | reverse complement strand
GACGTCACGCCGCAGGAACATCCGGGCGTGCGGGTCGGGATCCGGCTCCGGAAAACCGGCCGCGCGCCACGTACGTGCGATCAATTCGTGATCGACGCCGGCGGCCTGTGCGGCTTCATCGAGCGTGAGTCGTTCGCGATCCTTCCAGAGCGCGAGGTTCGACGCGATCACCGGGAATCCGTCCTTCTCCGCCGCCAGGAGGTCGTCGAGCGTCGCACCGAGTCCGATGAGATATTCGAACAACGCGAGCCGTCCGGATGCATCGTCGGCGTCGGGGTCGTAGAGACCGGCCGCTCGTAATTCGGCCGGACCGGGCCGATCGTCTGCCACGGTGCATCTTCGCGCCGGTTCGGCTTCACCGCTGGCCGACATCCGACATTGGAGACGACCGAGGTGTGTTCCTGCTCCCCCTCGGGGAGGAACGGGGCGACGATCGGGAGGACAACGATGACGGAACGAGGCAGCACGCGCCATTCGGCGCGCGTCGACGAAGAGTTGGAAGGCGAGGTCGAGTCGTTGGTGCGCGGCGCGCCGGTCGAGGCCCGCGCCGAGGAGTGGCGACAGATGGAGCCGGCGGCAGAGGGAGAACCCAATCCCGACGGGATGACGGCTGTCGACGACCTCGAGTTGCGCTCCCTGCTGGCAGTGTCGTTGCGTCCGAGTGCGTTTCCCGGAGCCCGCGCCCGATTGCTGGAGGTCGCGGCGGAAGAACACGCGGAGGATCGCGTGTTGGAATGGCTCGCATCGCTACCGGAGGCGCGCGAGTTCGACACGGTGCAGAGCGTCTGGGAAGCCCTCGGTGGCGGGCACGAGACGCGCGACGCGCCGGACATCACTCGAGCCGAGCCCGTCGAAACTGCCTCTCCGCCCATCGAGACGCCCGAACGGGTCGAGACGACCACGGCGGCCGAGTCGCCCCCGATGTTCGAGCCAACTGCGCCGCCCGGCCCCGCGCCGACTGCTCCGGCGGAGCGCCCGGACGAACCGGCGAACGGTCCGTCGTCGGTCGGGCGTGTCGTCGGCATCGCTTTCGCCGCTGTCAGTGTCGCAGTGGGTGTCACGATCGAGGCCGTGCGCTTTATCCGCCGGAGGTTCTAGCTACGGCGCCGGCACCTCGCGATCCGGCCAGATCACTTCGCCGAGGCGTTCGGGCGGCGACAGTAAGACCACCGCCTTCTGCGCCAGCCACCAACTCGATGGCATCGCGGGACGCGTCGGAGTGCGCGCTCCCTCGCGCAGCCAGTCGCCGATCGCGCGGCGCGGATCGGCGGCGCATCCGCAGGCCAGATCTCTCATCATGAGGTCGACGCGCCGGCCGTCGAACCCCTCCCAGGTGCGAATCTTGGCGGCGAGCACGGGGTCGGAACGGTCGTCGTCGGAGAAGAGTTGGCGACCGTGGCTCGAAATGCCGAAATCGCGATGCACCTTGCGACGGCCGCCGAACGGGAACCGCGCTCCGGGAATGCGGGCGAAGAAGGTCCACACGTCGAAGTCCTTCACTCCCGTCACACCGTCGAGGAGGTGACGCGCCGCGCCTTGCGCAAGCACGGTGCCGACGAAACGCTCGCGCCATTGCGGATACCGCGCGTACAACCGTTGCGCGTCGGCATCGGCGATCCCCGCCAGCCGCTCGAGGTCGGTGCGTGTGATGGCCGCGAAAGAACGCGGCGCGGGGGTCGTCGGGGTCATGTCGTCAATGTTGCCCGCCGCCCGGGACCGACGCATGCCGGAGCAAGGACTTCCGGCCCTATCGAGCCTTTGTCGTTCTGCGGTTACCTGATTCCATGCACGACCGACTCTTGACGGACGTCGAAGCGCCGGGATCAGTTGATCTCTACTGGATCCCCTTGGGCGCGAACGCGCACGTCGTGCGCATCAACGGTCTGGTATTCGAGTGGGTGTCGGCGCGCGTGCAACGGCGACGGCGACGCGACCTCTACCACTCCGCGTTGGTGATCAGCGTTCCGGACGGGCACTTCGTGGTCGAGATGGCGCCGATTCCCGACGCCCGTGGTGACGAGCGCGGGGTCGTGGCCGAGGGGCCAGTCGGGACTCGGTGGGCGGGGCGCATGCGGATCTTTCGCTACGAGATCCGGTGTTGGCGGGACGGTTGCATCCCCGACGTCCGCGCCGCGGTCGCAAGTCCGGTGCGCGTGAGTTCCGACGCGGCCGTGGCTCGGCGCATCCTCGAGGTACTGCCGTCCATCCCGACTCCCGTCTGGGGTCGCGACGAACTCGATGCCGGTGAGATGTGGAACTCGAACTCCGTCGTCGCGTGGACGCTGGTGCGCAGCGGAATCGACGTCTCGACGGTCCTCCCCCCGAGTGAAGGTCGCGCTCCGGGCTGGAACGCAGGTCTGGTCGTCGCCGCGCGCGCGTACGTGCGCGCGGAAGGTCGACGCTCCAAGATCCCGGTCGCTTCGGAGTGACCCGCGGCAAGTCGATGCCGCTGCACCGGAGTGGAGGTTGCGATGCTGGCTCAAGTCACCGATTCCAGCTGACGACGGGAACGGCGAGAGCCCAGCTCACGCAGAACCCGATTCCTCAAGAGGAAATTCAATGCTGCAGACATACCTCAGGGCCGGCGTCGCGACTGCACTGTTGATCGTTGCCGTAGCGGTGCCTACCTCCGCCGCATCCGGCGCGACGACAGCGACCATCACGGTGTCAGGCGGAGTATTGGCCATCAGTGCTCCCACGACCGCCGGCAACCTCGGCAGCCGCGCCAACAGCGTGGACGGCGGCACGATCAGCGGACCGCT
>JAUZEI010000508.1 GCA_030839105.1 Actinomycetota bacterium | reverse complement strand
GAGGACGCGAACACCGCCAGCGAGCGGGCTCCGTCACGGTCGAACTCGTCGTCCCCCCACGCCTTGATGCGCTCGAAGTCGGCCTCCAGCGCGAACCGGCAGTCCCGGCCCCGGTCGCGGGCGCGGGTGTCGGCCAGCTTCTTCGCCTCGTCGACCCGGGCGTGGAACTTCGTCTTCTCGGCCGGGACGGTCGGCACCTCGGAGGGGTCGAAATCGACGTAGATGCTGATCGCGCAGCCGCCCGCAGCGCGGAATCCCGCCAGCTCGCGGAGCAGTCCCTCGGTCACGACCGTGGCCATCAGTGCTTTCCTTAACCGACTCCCCGGGGAAATAGTCCTCCGGGAACGTCCAGCCGCCCCCTGACGTTTACTACTACAGACAGAAATTTCGAAAGGAGCACCTTGAGCGACCGGAACGACGTACGCGAACTGATCATCATCGGCGGCGGCCCCGCCGGGTATACGGCGGCGCTCTACGCGGCGCGCGCCGACCTGGAGCCGCTCGTGAACGAAGGGTTCCAGTGGGGCGGCCAGCTGATGATCACGAGCGACGTCGAGAACTACCCCGGCTACCCCGACGGGATCATGGGCCCCGAGATGATGGCGGACTTCCGCCGTCAGGCGGAGCGCTTCGGCGCGGAGTTCATCCGCGACGACGTGACCAGGGTCGACTTCTCCGAGCGCCCGTTTCGCGTCTGGGTCGGCGACGACGAATACGCGGCCCGCGCCGTGATCGTCGCGACCGGCGCGAGCGCGCGCTGGCTCGGCATCGACTCGGAGCAGCAGCACCGCGGCCGCGGCGTATCCACGTGCGCGACCTGCGACGGAGCGTTCTTCCGCGCGAAGGAGGTCTACGTCGTGGGCGGCGGCGACTCCGCGTTCGAGGAAGCGCTCTTCCTGACGAAGTTCGCCTCGCGCGTGCACCTCGTGCATCGCCGCGACGAGTTCCGGGCCTCGAAGATCATGGTGGACCGCGCCGAGAAGAACGAGAAGCTGGACTTCGTGCTCAACGCCGTCGTCGACGAGATCGTGGGCGACGTGAAAGTCGAAGCGCTGCGCCTGCGCAACACCGTCACCGACGAGGCGTGGGAGGTGCCCGCCGACGGGGTCTTCGTCGCGATCGGGCACGACCCGAACACCTCCCTGTTCGTCGACCAGCTCGAGCACGACCCTGCCGGTTACCTGATCACGAAGTCCGGCACGACCGAGACGAACGTGCCGGGGATCTTCGCCGCGGGGGACGTTCAGGACCACACCTACCGGCAGGCGATCACCGCCGCCGGATCGGGCTGCATGTCGGCCCTCGACGCGGAGCGCTACCTCGCTGCGGTCGAAGGTCACCCGGGGACGGCGGCGACCGCGCCGCGCCCGGAAGCCGCGGAGGTCTAACCTCATCGGCGTGGCCGAGCGCTCGCAGTGGATCGACCTGATCGATCCGACCGAGGAGGAGCTGCGCAAGCATCTGCCGCCGGGCGTCCGCCCGACGGCACTTGCTGCATTGCTCGAGCCACACGTCCACGACGACGAGCCGCGCCCGCGCATCGAGTCGCACGGCGACTACATCTTCGGCGTCTTCCTGTTGCCGGTCGAGGTGACCGAGGAGGATCGCCTCTACTACCAGGAGGTCGACTTCATCGCGACCACGGACACGCTCGTCTCGGTCTCGAAGACGCCGCCGGGCGAGCAGCCGTTCGATCCGCAAGAGGCGAAGGACGCCTGCCGCCCGACTGACCCCGTCGGCATGTTCGTCTATCACCTCGTCGACGAGATCGCGGAGCGCTACCTCGACCTGATCGACGACCTCGACGACGAGATCGACGAGCTCGAGGATCTGGTCGCGGAGAAGCCGGCGCCCGAAGTTGGTCACCGGTTGCGCGAGCTGCGGGAGGACGTGCGCGGAATCCGCCGCACGCTCGCGCCGACGAGAGATGCGATCCACAAGATCCTGGACGACCGGATCGAGCTGGACGACGGCGAGCTCTTCCCGCGCGACGTCGAGATCGCCTTCGGGGACGCCTACGACAAGTTCATGCGGGCAAGCGAAGCGTTGGAGTCGTCACGTGACGCGCTCGCAAGCGTGCGCGACTACCTCCAGGGCAAGATCTCGGTCGACCAGAACGAGGTGATGAAGCGGCTGACGATGGTCGCGTCGCTGCTCCTTCTGCCGACGTTCATCGTCGGCCTCTACGGCCAGAACTTCCACAACATCCCCGAGCTCGGCTGGTCGTTCGGCTACTGGTGGTCGTGGGCCTGGATCATCGTCACCACGGCCGGGCAGATCGCGTTCTTCCGCTGGAAGAAATGGCTCTGACCTAAAGCTCGAGCCACCCTGCCGTGGCTACCCTGGCCCGCGTGCCGTACTACATCTGTCCCAAGTGCAAGGAGCGCTCGCTCGACATCGACGCGCGCGAGGGCTTCTCGACGCAGGCGCCCGCGTGCCGCCACTGCGGCTTCGGGTTCCTGTTCGAGCTCCTCGACGACTACTACCCCGCCCCCGACACCGGGATGGTCGTCACCGACAAGGACCGCCGGGTGCTCGCGATCGGCCGCGGCGTCTTCGAGCTGACCGGATTCCCCGAGGCGGATCTCATGGGCCTCGACCTCGTCGAGGCGCTCCGGTTCTCCGACCCCAAACCGGTCGAGCTGGCGCGTGAGTGGGGCGTACGGCGCCTGGGCGAGC
>JAUZEI010000479.1 GCA_030839105.1 Actinomycetota bacterium | reverse complement strand
ATAGAAGATCGTTCCCGCCACGCCGGCCAGGATGAGGACCACCAGCACGCCGACGAGTGCACGGTTCCGACGTCGTCGCCTCTTCGCCATTGCAACTCCCCCAGCTGCTCGCCGCGAGTGACGCATCGTCCCGTTCGGAACCGCAATGTTACCGGGCGAACCGAACGGCCTCCGGCGCGCCCACGGAGGTTCGGACCATCTGACCCGGCGCACGGGTTCCGACGCGCGTCGACGCGGCGCCGCCTCGAAGGTCCCGAGAATCAGGCTTGGAGACGGTACGGCATCGAGGTGACCACGGTGCCCCGCCGGAACAGCAGCTTCCCCTTGAGGATCAGGGAGCTCTGATTGTGGAGCAGGTGTTGCCACCAGTGCTCGACGAACAGCTCCGGGATCAAGACGGTCACGACGTCGACGTCGGGGTGCCGCTGCAGCTCGCCGACGTAGGCCAGCGTCGCCTCGGTGAGATCGAGCCGGGGCGAGATCACGGTCTCGAGCGGGACATGTATCGCGAGTTCGGCCCAGCGCTTGTGCAGCCGGTCGGCGTCCGCGGCCTGTTCGACCACCGTGACCGCAACCGCGTGCTCGGGTGCGATCGACTCCGCGTAGGCGAGTGCTTCGAGCACGCCCGCGTGTACCTCGCCGACAAGCACCACCACTGTGTTCCGACGGCGAGGCGGCCGGTAGTCGGGCGGCACCGAGAGCGCGGTGGCTACCCGCGCGTAGTGGCGATGAATGCTCTTGAACAGCAGCACGATCATCGGGATCACCACGATCGGCACCCAGGCGCCGGTCGAGAATTTCGTGGTCGCGACGATCAACAGCACCGCGAGGGTGGCGACCGCGCCGACGGCGTTCAGCACCGCGCTGCGCCGCCAGCCCGGTTCGTGCAGCCGGAGATGGTGACGGACCATTCCCCACTGCGAGAGCGTGAACGAGGTGAATACGCCGACCGCGTACAGCGGAATGAGTGCGTTCGTCAGCCCGCCGAACGCCACGAGGAGGGCCGCGGCCGCGGCCGCGAGCACGATGATGCCATTCGAGAACACGAGCCGGTCACCGCGGTTCGCGAGCTGCCGCGGGAGATAGCCGTCCTTGGCGATAATCGACGACAGGCTCGGGAAGCCGTTGTACGCGGTGTTCGCGGCGAGGGTGAGGATGGCCGCGGTTGCGAATTGCAGCGCGACGAAGAGCGGCCCGTTGCCGAACACGGCCAGGCCGAGCTGGGCCATCACCGTGCGGTGTTCACTCGGATAGGGGTGCAACCGATGCGCGAGGACCGAGACGGTGAAGAACAGGCCGCCGAGCAACACGCCCATCCAGACGAGCGTGGTCGCCGCGTTCTTCGACTCCGGCCGCCGGAACGAGGGCACACCGTTCGAGATCGCTTCGACACCCGTCAGTGCGACCGCGCCCGAGGAGAAGCCCTTCAAGAGCAGGAAGGCACCGAGCGTTCCGCCGGTCTCGCGGTTGCCGTCGAACAGCTTCGGATCGAAGGGCACGCCTTGGATGTGGCCGAAATAGGACCGCGTCAACCCGTAGACAACCAGCGCGCCGAGCACACCCATGTAGATGTACGTCGGCACTGCGAAGATGCGGCCCGACTCCTTGACCCCCCGCATGTTCAGCAACGTGATGCCCAGGATCAGGACGACACCCACGGCAACTCGTTGGCCCCGCAACGCTTCGAACGCCGGGATCGAGATGATCGCGGCGACGCCGGCCGAGATCGAGACCGCGACAGTCAACACGTAGTCGACCATCAGCGACGCGCCCGCGACGAGCGACGCGAGCTCCCCGATGTTCTCGCGACTCACGACGTACGCTCCGCCGCCGTCGGGATAGGCGAATATCACCTGCCGGTACGACACGATCACGATCGCGAGCAGCACCGCGACCACGACCGCGATGGGAACGAGCTTGCTCAGCCCGATTGCGAGGCTCGACCCACCGAGCGCGGTGACGAAGAGGATCTCCTCGGTGGCGTACGCGGTCGACGACAGCGCGTCGGACGAGAACACGGCGAGCGCGATCGTCTTCGGGAGCCGCTGCTCCTCGATGGCGGTCGTCGCCAAGGGCCGACCCACGAAGATTCGCTTGAATGTCTCCAGCATCCTCGACCGTCCCCAGCTCGGCGCGCACAGCATGTCACTCGCGGCGAGCGCAGGTCACGAGTGCGTCAGGAATCGATCACGAACAGGTTGCATTCCCATCGCGCGGCGGCGTCTCCCTCGCAACCTCCGCGACGTCGGCGACGGACGCGAGCGCGAACGCGCTCCCGAGCTGGTCGGCGAGCGCGACCGCGACGACCCGTTCGTCGATCGTCACCGTCACATCCGGGTTGCCGATGAGGACGAGTCGCGCGACCTCGCGGCCGCCCTCGACGACGGGCAGTTGCACCCCGTTCTCGGGCATGGCGAGCCCGCCTTCGAACCACCGGAACTCGTCGGCTTCGATCGTCCCCGCCCGCTCCAAGCGGGGCAACGGCCACTGGAACGGCGGAAGCTCGAGCCAGCAGTCGTCCAATCTCAACAACGCGGCCAACTCCGTGCGGACCTGACGGACGATCTCGACGAGCGGAACTGCATGGGCGACGCCCTCGGCGACGCGGTGCACCCGTGAGATCGCGGACGCGGCCCGTTCGCGATCGCGGCGCGATCTCCGACCACGCGCCGCGACCTCACCGACCAGCAGACCCACCGACAACAAGATGAGTGCGGTCTCGATGTCGTCTGCGCTGTCGATCCGCATCGACACGAACGGCTTCGTCAAGAAGAAGTCGAACGCGAGCGTTGCCGTGATGGCCGACACCGCGCCGGCCGTACGGCCGCCGACGATCGCCGCGCACACCACGACGAGCACAAGGATCAACGCGAGGTTTGCGTTGTCTATGTGATCGCGCAACGGAACCAAGGCCCCGGAGACCGCAAGCGCGCCGACCCCGCCGACCACGATGCCGAACGACCGCCGCTCGGTGGACTCCCCGGCTCGATTCATCACGAGAGGCCATCGATCCCGTCTCGGGGACGACGCGTCGAACCGGCGGGCGCCGCTTCCGGATTCAACGGACCCGCGTCTTGGGGCCGGTGCGACTCGCATGGGCCGCCGCGAGCGGAAACCAGCTGAGAGCGGAAGCAACGAAAAGCCGCTGCGCGGCACCGCTTCCGCGCTGTCCGGACCGCCGCGCGAGCAGACCGCCCAGGACGAAGACCGCGATGGTCGACCGACCGATCCACCGCGAACACCACCGGTACCGCGGGCCCGCGTCGACGGCGCGCCGCGCCGCGATCAACGGCGCCGCAATCCACAGCGCAAAGGTCGCCGCGCTGAACAGGGCGTGGAGATCGTCCGAACGGGTGACGGCGCCGTTGCCGAGCCCCCGCGTCGGACACGTTCGATCGCTGCAGCGGGCCAGCCCCGCGCCGGCGGTCGTGACGCCCGCAAGGGTCAAGAGTGCCGGCACCGGCCGCGGTGCACCGGGACTTCCCTCCAGCTCACGAGCCAATACGACGGTGCCGGCGCCCAGACCGAGGAAACCGGAAACCATCACGAGCCCGGCGCGCGAGCCGTGCGCGGCCAAGGCGCTGATCGGCTCGTCGATCGGCCGGTAGTCGTCTACGCGGCGACCGCCGACGACGGCCGCCAGCGCGAACACACCCGGGCCGGCGAGTGCCCAGGCAACGGGTCGTACGCGCACCCCGTGAAGATACTTCGGTGCTCGTTCCGTCGAACGCGGTGATCGCCCTCCGTCGGTGTAGGAACGAGGCGATCGAGGACGAACTGGTGCACCGGGAGCGGGTCGCCGCGTCCCGGTGCACCCTCCGACAGTTCCGGCAGAATCACGCCGGCTTGCGTTACGTGTTGTCGTGCTCGTGCCGCTCGTGACCGCTGTGGTGCCCGTGGTGACTGTTGGGCTGGTCGACCGCGAAGAACAGGAACAGGTTCGACGGGATCGGCCCGACGACGCTGGCGTCGTGCTTCTTGATCAGTTTCTGGATGTAGTCGAACGACCTGTGCTCTTGGATCTCGGCGTAGGTCTTCGCGCTCGTCACACCGACCACTTGCACGTCCCACCATTCCGGCTTGAAGTTGTTCGTGTCGGTGATGAAGTGATCGTGTCCGGGTACCGCAAAGTTCTGCAGTGCGGCCGTGAGCTGCGCGTCGGTGAGGGACGGATACAGCGGCTTCAGAGCCGACTCGAGCCGGGTGAGGTCGACCGTGCCGGGATGATCGACACAGATCAACGTCGACGGGCACTGTTGCATGTTCATCGGCACGTCGAAGCCGAGCGGCACCGTGATGTACAACGGGTCGAAGTTCGGGGCCGGCGGCTTGTTGTATTTCTGACCGACCTCGCAGCCACTCGATGCCTTCGACGCGACGCTCGTGTCGCAGAAGAAGCCCTTCGTGTAGGTGAAGTCGAGCGTGTGCTCGTCGTAGTAGGCGGCGGTCGAGCCGAACTCGTTGATACCGGTGCCAACCGAGGTTCCGTTGCTCGGCGGAGCCGGTGAATCGGCAAGTGCAGTGGCGGCGATGCCGCCGACCATCAGAGCCACGACTGCGGCTCCGACGACGCGATGCTTCACAGATCTGAACATGCACATCCTTTGCGTTGACGGGCTTTGACGTTGACGAGCGCAAGGAGACGCCCTTGCCTCCGTCTTCGGTGCCACGCGGGCCACAGATGAATCCACCGGTCCCGCGGTCCGGATCGATCGCAGCAGATGTGCGCTCCGTCGGGTTGTCGACGACGCGAGGGGCGCCCGTCGGCCAAGCGGCCGCGCTGCGGGGGAGGGCCGCCGATAGTGCGGTCAGCGGATGCGGTACGACCAGCGGTACGGGCCGGGCCCGATGCGGTGCCGGGGCGCAACGTCGGGGCCGACCGCCGCGGAACCGACTCCGCGGTGGCGCGCGTCGAGCCAGACGTAGCAGTCGTCGCGCACCGGCAAATCTTCGAGGTGCGCCGCGCCCGCGACCTGTTCGTCGGTCCAGCGGCTCACCGTCGCGTCGAGGCCGTCGTCGCGACCCCCGTCGAGCGCGTCAATGGTGAGGACGACAGCACCGTCGGCATCGAAGAAGCGCAGCCAGCGCACGCCGGTGCGGTTGCCGCTCGACTGCGGGTGCACGTACGGCACCGACCAGTCGTCGACCGTGGTGGTCCAACGACCGAACCGGGTCGACTCGCGCCGATCGGAGTAGCCCTCGTGCGGGCCGTCGCCGAGCCACTCGACGGTGCGCACGCCCGGTCCGAGGTGCAGCCGCACGCCGACACGCGCGATGTCGTCCAGACGGTCGGGAACGACGACCGCGTGGGTCACCCGCAGGGCGTCGGCGCCGTCGATCTCCGTCGTCGTATCCAGCGCGACCGTCGCCCCGGCATCGCGCAGGGCCATGCGCTCCCACCGCGCCGCATGCGGGCTCAGCACCGGGCCGAACGTCTCGTTGTCGATGGGTGCACGCCAGAGCGCGAGCGTGGGATCGAGGTCGTCGAGACGACGGGGACCTCGCGCCGGTGCACTGGGAGCGAAGGTCGCACCGGGCTCCATCACCATCAGAAACTGCCGGCGCGCGACCACGTGGCCGGCCGGCGCCCACGGCTGGTCGTCGATGGTCGAGAACGTGAGCGTGAGGTGGGCGCGCCGGCCGCTCGTCAACGCGAGCGTGGGAACCGGGACGCGCAGCTCGGTGGAGCTGTGCGCGGCGACGTCGAGAGGTGCGAGATCACCTTCGGCGACGGTCTCCCCGTCGACCTCGACCACCCACCTCGGCGCGAGTCTCGAGAGGTCGACGAAGTCGTACTCGTTCGTCACTAACACCACACCGCGCGCGGCGTCGACCGCCGCGATACGCACCGGCGCGACGACCGCGGCCAACTCGAGGAGCGAGGGGTGCGGGCGGCGATACGCGTCGACGAGTCCGTTGAGGCAGAACGGACCGTCGTTGGGCTCGTCTCCGAAATCCCCGCCGTACGCGAGGCGTTCGGTCCCGTCGGGCATTCGCTGCACCAGCGCCTGATCGACCCAGTCCCACACGAAGCCGCCCTGAAGCCCCGGATACGTGCGA
>JAUZEI010000466.1 GCA_030839105.1 Actinomycetota bacterium | reverse complement strand
GCACGCGCGGCGGGCGCAGCGGCGACGGTGGTCTTGCCGTCACCACCCTTGCCGGTGTACAACCGAATGCGCAGCTGACGGCGAGGCTAGCTTCCGTGTCATGGCCGGATCCGAGCTGCCGACTCGTGCGCGGCACTCCCGCCGCGCTTCAGGCGACGGCTTCGACCTGCTTCTTCAGCTCCTTGAGCGCGCTGCCCATGATGAGGCCGGCGGCGCGGCGCTTCAGGAGTCCCGGCAGCGGCACCGCGAGCTCGACCGCGAGCTCGTAGTGCACGCGCGTCGACGACGGTCCGTCGGGATCGAACTGATAGCGCCCGTCGAGGCGGCGGAGCATGTCACCCTCGATGAACTTCCACGAGAACGCACTCGGCGCCTCGGAGTAGTCGTAGTCGAGCACATAGCGGATGCTCTTGCCGAGCGCCGCCGCGCGGTACTCCACGCGCTTGCCCCGGCCCTCGTCGTCGCGCTCGAGGACGTGCACGTCCTTCACGTCGCGCACCCACTCGGGATACGACTCGAAGTCGACTGCGACGTCCCAACACCGGTCGGCGGCCGCTTCGATTCGGATCCGTTCGTTCGCGGTCTCGGTCATCGCCGCGCTCCTTTCACGACGGCCGGCGCGCGCCGGGCGGGATAGACGCCGTGCCGCGCGCCCCAGAGCGCCGCGCAACCCAGCTGGAGCATCGGGACAAGGACGCCGAACGGGTTCGCCCAACCGGTCGCGAGCGCAAGGACGACGCACACCGCGGTCGCGCCGAGGAGGTGACGTCGAATCTCCTTCGGCGCGGACGGCGTGAGGAATACCCACGAGGCCACGGCGATGTCGTCGCCCCGGGTGGAGCGCACCAACGCCAGACCGAATGCGTAGATCCAGATCGGCAGCGACGCCAGGAAGAGCACGACGCTCAGCATGGTCGCGGGCGTGTTCAACGCATGCACTCCGAGCGCGTCGGGGATGGCGACGACCGCGAAGAGCGCGAGCGTCGACCACGATGCGACGACGATCGCCTTCCCGGTCACGGCGGCCAATCTACCGGGGAGTATCGGTCAGCGAGGAAGCGTCCCGGCCGCCGAAAGGTCGCCGCGGGCAATCGGTAACAGGCGCGCAACGAGCCGGTCGTACGAGTACTCCCCCATCGCGCGAGCCCGAGCCGCGTGCCCCATCCGATCCCGGAGCGCCGGATCGTCGCAGAGCGCGCCGAGCGCGACCCGAACCGCGTGCACGTCCCGCGGCTCGACGACGAAGCCGGTCTCCCCGTCGGCGACGGCTTCGTGCGCGCCGCCGCTGCGCCCCGCCACCGAAGGAACCCCGCACGCGGCCGCCTCGAGGAAGACGATGCCGAAACCCTCGGCCTCGGCGCCTCCCCACCGATCGCGACACGACATCGCGAATACGTCGGCGGACGCGTAGACGCGGGCAAGGTCGCGCTCGGAGACCCGGCCGAGGAAGGTCACATCGGCGCCGCTCCGGCGCGCCCGTCGCTCCAGCCGGTCGCGGTCGCGCCCCGTTCCACCGAGCGCAAGTTGCGTGCCGGGAAGACCCGCGACCGCGTCGATCACGACGTCGAATCCCTTGCGCGGGACGAGGCGCGAAACCCCGAGCACCAGTGGTCGGTCCGGGTCCAGACCGAAGCTCGAGCGGGACTCCTTGCGGGCCTGCCCGTCGGCGGGACGAAAACGTTCGGCGTCGACACCGGGGGGCACGATGACACCCCGTATGTCGCGGTCCGCGATGCGGCTCGCCTGGCGGGCCGGATATCCCCCGGCGGCGACCACCGCCGCCGCGCCGCGCACGACCCGACGGCCGAGGCCGCGCAGCCCCGGAACAGTTGCAGGCACTGTGATCTCGGCGCCGTGTGCGATCACCACGTACGGCGCGCTGCGCAGCCGTGGACCGATCAAGCCGAGCGGCAGCATCGGGTCGAGGAAAATCACGTCGGCGCCGACCTCACGAGCCAGCGCATCGACGTCGCGCGCGAGGGAGGCCGACGGCAGCAAGATCTTCGGCCGCGCCCGCACGATGCGGAACGCCTGCCGGGCATCCCAGGCGGCCGCGTCCGGATGCGGAGTGGTGAACACCGTCGTCTCACCGGGTGGGAGCCGGCGCCACAACTCGTAGAGATACGACTGGATGCCGCCGAGCTTCGGCGGAAAGTCGTTCGTGACGAGGAGGCTCGGCATCGGCGCGGATGCTACGAGGTGCGCACGCGCAGCAGAACGAACCCGATCGCCGCAGTGATCGCACCGGTCGTGAACGCGCCGCGGTTGCCCGACACCGCGACGACTGCACCGCACACCAGCGCGCCCAGCCCCTGCGAGCCGTCGAAGAACGATGAGAAGGTTCCGACCACGGAGGCGCGATCGGCGTCGCTCACGCCGGCCAGCGCGAGCAGCAACAGCGCGGGATACATGAACGACATGCCCACGCCGAACACGGCCGTTCCCGCGATCAACCCCACCACCGTCGGGATGGCGGCGATGATGCCGATGCCGAGCCCGGCGAAGGTCAGGGCGATCGCCCCCGCGTTCCGTCCGCCGAGTCGATCGGGGACCCGAGCGCCGAAGATGCGGACCGCGAGGATCAGCACTCCGTAGATCACGAAGATCGGGCCCGACGAGATGTGGAGCTCGTCGCTGGCGTACAGCGGCATGAACGCGGTGAAGCCGGCGAGCGGGATCAGCCCGAGGAAGAGCACCGTGCCGGGCATGATCGCGGCTCGGTGCAACAAGTGCGCGGACGGGGCTTCGGTGGTGGTCCGCGGAACCTCGACAGTGAAGAGCCCGACGAGCGCGGCGGTGAACGCCAGTGCAGCCGACACGACGAACGTCAACGTGAAACGCGACGTGCCGCGGAGAAATTCACCCAGTGCCGGCCCGAACGAGAGCCCGCCGTAGACGGCCACCGACCAGTACGAGATCGCCTCGCCTCGGCGTTCGACCGGAGAGAGATCGGTGATCATCGTCGCCGCGCCCACGAAGAAGCCCGCTTCGCCGAAACCGGTCACCACGCGCATGAGCACGAGCCACCAGAGCGCATGCACGACGCCGTAGACGAGTGTCGACGCGCCGACGATCACCGCGCCGCCGATGATCAGCACGCGCCGACCGCTGCGATCACCGAGTTTGCCCGCGTACAGGCGCAAGGTGATCGCCCCGACCGCGAACGCGCCGACTGCGACGCCGACGGCAACGCTGCCCGCGCCGAGAGAGTCCTCGACGTAGTGCGGGAGCACCGGCGTCATCATCGCGAGCGCGAGGAAGTAGAAGAGCCCGCAGCTCACGACGAGCAGGAAGCGCGGCGTGAGCAGCCGGTCCTGTTCGGCGCCGGCTTCCGTCACGCGTTGGCGAGCTGCAGGGCGGTTTCCCACGACCCGCGCTCCGAGATGATCCGGCGGTACTGCATGACGAAGCGCGGCCGGTTGAATCCGAGCGCTCCCACCAGCCGGCCGGCCCGGCCGAACAGCGCAACGAACTGCCGCT
>JAUZEI010000455.1 GCA_030839105.1 Actinomycetota bacterium | reverse complement strand
GGCTCGGCCGAGCCGGGTGAAGGCATCGTCCCGCATCGCGATCATGCGTCCGGTCAGGCTCCGGGTGCTCGCAACCGTGAAGTCCCATGCAAGCTGTAGTTCGGCACGGTGCACACCCACCTGCTCGAGCGCGGCGAAGTTCTGATCCATCGCGGGACGGCGACGTTCGAACGACGCATCGGTCGTGCGCTGTCCGTCGCGGTAAGCAGCAAAGGCCGGAGTGGGAGCGACGGCGTTGCCTGCCCCGTCGACGAGGGAGCGCATACCGACGACGATTCGGTGCCCGTCCGCGAAGTTGGACGCGGGATGGATCATGAGCAGTGGTGTCTGACCCGGATCGGCGTTGGCATCGACCTCCGACCAGAACGGATGCCGTTTGCCGGTGGTCGCGTCGAGGACGACGATCGACGAATTGCCGTCGAGTGAGCGCTTCGTGTCGACGAGGCTTGGCAGCTTCGACTTCGTCGCGTCGAGTCCCCGGAACTGCGCCAGAAGCACCGAGCCCGGGCTCCATCCGTCGGCTCGGTTCTGGTCGGTCACGTCGATATGCACGCCGTCGTTGTTGGCCGGCGTCGAGGCTGTGGCGAGCGCGAGCCGCCGCTTGGTCGGGGTCGACGGGTCGGCCGTGGTGAAGTGGTCGTTCGGGAACGGGAGCATGCAGCTCGCGCCGATGGGGTCGCAGCGTTGCTCGGTCGTGGGCGTGACGCCGATGGTCGAGAGCTCGACCGCGGGCGCCGCGGCTTTCGGTGGCGGCACCGACGAGGTAGTGGTTGCGCTCGTGTTCTTGGACGATCCGGAGCCGCTGCATGCGCTTCCCGCGACGAGCAGGGCGCCGCAGAGCGCGCCGACGATGACCCGAGACTTCGTTGACATCGTGTCCCCCAACGACGGCGCCGAACGATCGAACGTACCAGCGCGGAACCAAGGAAAGAGATGCACTCCGGTGGCCGTCACATACACCTCTCGTTCGCTCCAGGCGTGACTGATGTCAACAATGTCACTACAGCCGAGCCCTGGTATTGAGTGAACTGACAATGCCCTATCGTGTCGGGATGTCATGGGCCGGGCGGCGATGTTCGAATGGGCTCGTCGCTGTGTGCTTTCTCGGTGTGCTCGCCGCATGCGGTGGTTCGTCGAATTCGACGAGTAGTCCGTCCACGACCGGATCGTCGACGAGGAGTCCCTCGAAGACGACACCGACGACCTCGGGCGCAGCGACGGAGCCGGTGACCGATCGGATGGCGACGGTGGCCGTGCTCCAACAGACCGAGGTCGGAGCGGGCTACATCCTGGCGCGCAAGGCGCAGGGCTTTGAAGCGGCCGGCGCCGAGTCGTGCTCGGTGACAGCTCCGGCGCCGGCGTTGACGACCAAAGATCACGTGTATATCGGGCCGATGTTCAAGAACTCGGATGGAACCCGATACCTGTACTCCGAGGGGTACGCGTTCCGTACGGAGGAGCTCGCGGCGCGATTCGTCGCGCTCCGCTCGAGCGCGCCGTACCAGCGCTGCAAGGAAAAGCAGGACGACGAGGCCCAGCGCCAGAGGACTCCCGCCAACTACGTGAAGCTCGCGGAGGTGTCGTTCTCCGATCCGACCGGGCACATTCCGGCGATCTACCGCGAGGTTGCCGGCGGACCCAATTCCGCGGGCAAGAAAGTAGAGGCGGCGGTGTACGACCGCTTCACGTTCCAGCACGGCCGCGTCGTCGTCGTGCTCTCCATCGACACCTCCGTGTCGGGCACTCGCAGCCGGTCGATCGAGGCGCGGACGCTTGCCACGCTGCGGTCGTTCGACAAGGCACTCGACTCCCGGCTCGCGGGCGCCTAGATCGCGCTCTCGAACGGCGCACGATCGGATCAGTGGCATGGTCGACCACGCGGGCGCGCCCCATCGAGCGGTGGACTTCGCCCCGAGGAGCCGGGCCGGGCTGAATGTGCGCGTCGAGGCGCTCACGTGGCAGCACGCGCTGTTCGCGGTGGAAGCTGCGAATACGACCGTGTACGTGCTGCGCGATCAACGGGAAGCGGGCGCGTTCCTCGACGACTTCGGCTCGGGTCGCCTCGACCGCGAACTTCGCGCGCTGCTCGAACGGCCGCCGCACTCACGTTTGACCCGCCGGCGGGCGCGCCGAACGAGTCCGCGGGCTCGAACCGGGACACTCGTCGGTCTCGAGCACGAGTTCTCGATCTTCGACGGCTCGACACGCGTCGACTTTCGGACGCTGATTCACGCGCTGGCGATCGAGGGCGTCCGGGCGGATCCGTCGGATCCCAATGCGTACCGCTGTCCGTGGGGTGGGGTCATCACATGCGACGGCCGAGAGGCCGAGATCGCCATTCCGCCCGTCGAGGTTTCGCCCGGATTCGTCCGCCGGGCTTTCGACTATGCCGACCGCGGCGAGGCGTCGCTGCGGGATCTGGTGCCCGGCCATCGCCTCGACGGGTATTCGTCGCACATCAGCGTGAGCTTCGCCGAGCGCAACGATCGTCGTGCGGCACGGCGCTACGCCCGGACGTTCGCGCCCGCGATGATGCTCTTGATGGACCGCGCGTCTTCTCCCGGGTTGCTTGTTCGCCCTCGGCCCGGACGGCTCGAGTTGTGCGGCGAACATGTGAGCGGCGCAGTCGCGCGCGGCGCCCTCGCCTTCGCGGTAGGGAGCGTGCGCGCCCTGGTCGGTGCCAATCGGCGCGCACTCGGTGCGCTGCGCGTGCGCGTCCGTCTCGAGCCTGCGATCGAGCGCTACGGCATTTACGTGGATCGTCGTGCCTTCGGCCCCGACCTCTACACCGCGGGACGCGCCGCGGAGCTACGAACTCGCGACGGCGCGCCGCGTTCGGCGCAGCAGCAACTCGAGTTGGCATGGACTCTTGCGCGCCAGAGCGTGGCGGCCGACTTCGCCGAGGACGATCTCGACGCAATCGACCGAATGGTCCGCAACGAGATCCCTTTGCCGTGCGAAATGGGCGTCTGATCCGTCAATCGAGCGGCGATCTTCGAAGTACGATGTGCGACGACCCACACGGATGGCGGGTCGAGTTCCTCAGTGGGGAGAGAAACGGGCATGGGTGAAAAAGGCAACACGGCCGACGTAGCCGCAGAGGTTCAGCACGTTGTGACTGCCGCCCAGCACAACGTCATTGTCGACACGGTGACTTCCGGTGCCGGCCTACTGACCGAGATCGCGACGGGTGCGGTCACCGGTGCCGCGACCGGGGTGGTCAAGGACAAGATCGACGACAAGCTCCAAAAGGACGACGAGCCCACTCCCTGACTCGGCTGCAGGTCGTCAGATGAAGAACGCTTACGGACGCGCGGACGGCGATGTTCTGACCGGTGTCGAGCGCGCCGCTCACACCGGTCGACGGATAACCGCGCGGCGTGCTCGCGCCCAGAAGCGGAAGCCACGCTCGTCGAGGTTGTGGTCCGTCGGTCCTCTGACCGTCAGTCCACTGGTTGCGGCCGGCGTCTTGATCGTGTTGCTCGCCGGCGCGGCCGGCGCGGCCATCGTCGTCACCAACGGAAGCTCGAAGCCCAAGGCTTCCGGCGCGGAGACGGTGATCGGAGGCGCGTCGTCGTCCACGACCCGCCCACCCACGAGCCACACACCGACCACACACCTGCCCGCGAAAGCCGTGGCGCCGGTCAAGGGCATCTACATTCGCTTCGCCGACGCCGGAAGATCCATGCACTACATGTACTGCACGCAGGCCAGAGGCTGTGGGCTGCTCGAGGTCGCCAAGGGCGGTAGCTCCACGGTCGTCGCCGTACTTTCCGCCGGCGTCTGGCATCGCGTGAAGCGCGACGTCCTTCGCCACGACCCGTGCATCAACATCGTGCAGAACGGAGTCCGCGTCGGCAAGGCCGGCGACTTCGCAATGGTGGTCACGACCGATCTGCGCCCCACGGGCACGAAGACGATCAAGGGCATACGCGTGCCCGCCCGGGTCGCCGGCACCATCGCGGTCCACTACGAGATTCCCGAGCAGGCGGGCTGCACGTTCAGCGGTACGCCCGACGTCGCCCGCACTGTCGAGTCTCCCGTGACCGAGTACGTCCCCGCGTAGCGCACGCGCGGGCGGGCTTGCGTTTGCAACCGGAAACGCACCCTCCGCGAAGTGCCGGGGCACACTGCCTCGCGCCTTGCCGCGGCACAGGATGAGCGCGCGACTAGTCGAAGTCGGGCATCGGGGGGAGCTCGCGAGCCAGGAGTCCGTCGAAGCGCACCCGGAGTTGGTCGCCGTAGCTGGGCTTGGTCGGGATAAGGAACTGTTCGGCGCGGATCGCGTCGACGATGATGCCGGCGACCTCGTCGGGCGGCGCGCCCAGCTTCGTCGTGAGGTCGGTGAGCGCCTGTTCGACGAACGCGGCGTCATCGGTGCGGGCGGCGGCGAGCGACTCCGGTCGATTGCGCGAGGACGTCGCGATGCGCGTGTCCACCGCGGCGGGTACCACGGCCGACACGTTGATCGGAGCGCCGATCGCGCGCAGGTCGTGCGCGAGGCACTCGGTCGCAGCCTGCGCTGCGAACTTCGACACCGTATACGGACCCGAGAACGCGTTCGTGCACATGCCCGCCATCGACGTGGTGTTCACGATGTGCGCCGGCGTGCCGGCGGCAATCATCCGCGGCACGAACGCGCGGATCGCATTGAGGATGCCCCAGAGATTGACGCCGAGGGTCCATTCGAAGTCGGCGGGCGGTCGCTCCCACATCAATCCGCCCGCGAACACGCCGGCGTTGTTGCAGAGCACGTCCGTCGACCCGAAGGTCTCGTAGGCGTGCTCGGCCAGGGCATCGACGTCGTCGAAGCGCGACACGTCGGCGATGAACGTGCTCGTGCCGGCGAGCCCGGCGACCGTCGCCGCGAGCGCGGTGGCCTCGATGTCGGCTGCGACCACGCGCATCTGTTCGGCCGCAAACTGGTGCACGAGGGCCCGGCCGATGCCGCTCCCGGCGCCGGTGACGACGGCGACCTTGCCGAGAAGTTGTTCCATTGCCGCATCGTGGCAGAGGATTCCGGTCATGAGCGAGCGCATCGAGAAGCTGGTTGCCGAGCTGACGCTCGACGAGAAGGCGGCATTGGCGGCCGGGGTCGACCTCTGGCACGGCCCCCGCATCGAACGCCTCGGACTCCCGGCGCTGAAGGTGACCGACGGCCCGAGCGGCGCCCGCGGTGAGCAGTGGTCGGGTCGGCCGTCGGCGAACTTCCCGTGCGGAACTGCGCTCGGCGCGACGTGGAATCCGGAGCTCGTGCACGAGGTCGGCAAGCGCCTGGGGGTCGAGGCGCGGCGCAAACAGGCGCATGCGTTGCTCGCGCCGACCGTCAACATTCACCGCCATCCGCTCGCGGGTCGGAACTTCGAGTGCTACTCCGAGGATCCCTTCCTGTCGGCGCGCATGGCGGTTGCGTACATCACCGGCGTCCAGTCTCAAGGTGTGGGCTGCACCGTGAAGCACTTCGTCGCGAACGACTCCGAGTTCGAGCGGATGACGATCAGCTCGGAGGTCGACGAGCGCACGCTGCGCGAGATCTCGTTGGTGCCGTTCGAAGCGGCGGTGAAGGAAGCGGGCACGTGGGCGTTGATGACCGCATACAACCGCGTGAACGGTCCGTACTGCAGTGAGCACGCCGAGCTCATCAAGATGCTGCGCGAGGAATGGGAATTCGACGGCCTCGTGATGTCGGACTGGTACGGCACACATAGCACGGCGCCCGCCGCGAACGCGGGCCTCGATCTCGAGATGCCCGGTCCGCCGCAGTTCTTCGGCGACAAGCTTGCGGCCGCGGTGCGCGCCGGTGACGTGTCGGAGAATCTGCTCGACGACAAGGCACACCGGCTGCTCGCGCTCATCGAGCGCACGGGTCGCCTCGACGACGAGAACCCGGCCGAGGTGTGCATCGACGATCCGATCGACCGCGCGATCTGTCGGCGGGCGGCGGGCGAGAGCTTCGTGCTGCTGCACAACGACGGCGCCGCGCTCCCGATCGCGGCCGCGATCGAGACGATCGCGGTGATCGGCCCGAATGCCGACGCAATGGTGATCCAAGGTGGTGGAAGCGCGCGGGTCGAACCGCACCCGCCCGTCTCGCCGCTGGCCGGCCTGCGCGCCCGATTCGAGGGATCGGGCGTCGAGGTCTCGCACGAACGCGGTTGCTACAGCTTCAAGCGCACACCGATCCTCGAACGACCGGTTTTGCGCGATTCGCTGAACGTGAGGTACTTCGGGGGTCGCGAGCGCGCGGGTGAGCCGGTGTACGAAGACACCTCGGCCCGGGGACTGTTCACGTTCATCGGTCCCGTCGGCCACGGTGTACCGCAGGAGTTCTCGCTGGAGGTGCGAGGCACGGTCGTTGCGCCGGAGTCGGGCGAGTGGACCTTCACCCTCGTGCAGGTCGGTCGGGCCCAGCTCTCGATCGACGGCGAGGTGGTCGTCGACAACCGGCAACCGCAGGGTCGCAGTGATGCGTTCATGGGCTTCGGCAGCGTCGAGGCGGCGGGAACCGTCACGCTCACGGCCGGCGAGCCGCACGAGATCCTCGTCGAGTACGTCCCGCCCGGCGGTCTGGGCGGTCTCGAGATCGGAGCCCGGCCTCCGTCTCCGCCCGACCTCATGGACCGCGCCGTCGCGCTCGCGCGCCGGGCGAACGTCGTCGTGTGCGTGGTGGGTACCGACAACGACTGGGAGACCGAAGGCAACGACCGGGAGTCGATGGCGTTGCCGCCGCCCCAGGACGAGCTCGTCCGGGCGGTCGCCGCCGCCAACCCGCGGACGGTCGTGGTGATCAACGCCGCGTCGCCGGTCGAGATGCCGTGGGTCGGAGGCGTCGGCGCGATTCTGCAAGCCTGGTTCCCCGGCGAAGAATGGGGCAACGCGCTCGCCGACATCGTCTCGGGCGACGTTTCGCCGTCCGGGAAGCTGCCGACGACGATTCCGGTGAGGCTCGAGGACACGCCCGCATTCACGAGCTACCCCGGCGAGCGAGGTCAGGTGCGGTACGGCGAAGGGATCTTCGTCGGCTACCGCTGGTACGACGCGCGGCGCATCGAGCCGCGCTTTTGTTTCGGGCACGGGTTGTCGTACACGACCTTCGAGCTCGGCGCGCCGACCTGGGACGGCCACGAGTTGCACCTGACGCTCACGAACACCGGCGCAGCGCGTGGAGCGGAGACGGTGCAGTGCTACGTCCGCGACGAAGAGGCTTCGGTCATGCGCCCGCAGCAGGAGTTGAAGGCGTTCGCCAAGGTGTGGCTCGATCCGGGCGAGTCGCGCGACATCGAGCTCCCGCTCGACGAGCGGGCGTTCTCGTTCTGGGACGTTGCCGCGCACGACTGGACCGCCGAGCCGGGCACGTTCGAGCTACGCGTCGGCACGTCGTCCCGAGAGATCGCGCACCGACTCACGATCGAGCGCACGTAGTGGCGACAACCTCGACGTCTTCGATACCGCGGCCCACGCTCTCGGTCGGGCTCGCGAACTTCGGCAACACGTTCGCGCCCGGTGAATGGCGCCGATTCGTCGACCTCGGCCGGGCCGCGGAAGACGCGGGGATCGACCGCGTCGTCGTCGTTGACCACGTCGTCATGGGTCCGCACACCGAGAAATACGTGTGGGGCAAGTTCCCCGTGCCGCCCGATGCCCCGTGGCTCGAGCCCCTCACGATGTTGACGGCGATCGCCGCCGTGACGAGCCGCGTGCGGCTCGCCACCGGAATCCTCATCGCACCTCTGCGGCCCGCGGCCTTCCTCGCGAAACAGGTCGCGACCCTCGACCAGATGTCGGATGGTCGCGTCGATCTCGGCGTCGGTACCGGTTGGCAGCGCGAGGAGTACGACGCGCAGGGCCTCGACTTCGACCAGCGCGGTCAACTGCTCGATGACACCCTCGCCGCGTGCCGCGTCCTATGGCGCGACACGCCGGCCGCGCTCGACGCGCCGACCTTGTCGTTCCGCGACATCTACTGCGAACCCAAACCCGTGCAGCCCGGCGGGGTCCCGATCTGGATTGCGGGAACGCTGCACGCGCGCAACCTCGCCCGGCTCGTGCAGTATGGCGCCGGCTGGATCCCGATCATGGGGGAGTCCATCGACGGCATCGCGGCGGGAGTCGTTCGCATTCAGGAGGGGCTCGCGGCGGCGGGTCGTGATCCGGCGCAGTTGAAGGTCCAGGCGCCGATGCGGATGGTCATGGGCGACGACAAACGCCCGGCCCTCGACGCGAGCATGGCCTCGGTGCCCGACCTCGTCGCGGCGGGCGCGACCGACGTGATCGTCACCCTCAAGGCGTTCGCACGCGACGCCGCCGTGGGCATTGACGCGATGGCTCGGATCTATAAGGCCTTCGACGCGGTCACCGGGTAGCGGAAGTAGCGTCCGGACCGTGCTGACACCGTTCGACGACTATCCGATCCACCAGACGCCGCTGCCGATCGCGCACCCCGCCACCGGTGACCCGAACCACTACGACCGGTTCTGGTTCAACGGCTACACCGAGGACTACTACTTCGCGGCGGGCATGGCCGTATACCCGAACCGTGGCATCATCGACGGCGCGTTCTCTGTCGTGCACGACGGCATACAGCGTTCGGTCTTCGTGTCGGGCCGGATTCCGGCCGACCGCGGTGAGACCCGTATCGGGCCGCTCACGATCGACATCGTGGCGCCGTTGCGGGTCACACGCGTTCGTGCGGACGCGGCCGACCTCGGAATAGATGCCGACGTGACGTTCACCGCGCGCACTGTCGCGCTCGAAGAACCGCGCCAGACCCTTACCGCCGGTACGAAGACGGTGATGGACTCCACGCGCATGACGCAATGGGGTACGTGGTCGGGTCGCATTGCAGTACCCGGCCGCGAGATCGCACTCGATCAGGTCTACGGCACGAAGGACCGTTCGTGGGGTGTCCGCCCCGTCGGTGCGCCGACACCGAGCGCGCCCGAGAAGACGCTTCCGCAGATCTTCTTCCTCTGGGCGCCGATCAACTGGGACGACCGTTGCACGCACTTCCTCTGCTTCGAGCGCGCCAACGGCGATCGTTGGGTGGGAAGCCAGGCGGTGCTCGACGTCATCGGCGCAGGCGACGCCACTTGGAACGCCGACGAGCGCATCCATCACCTGGCCGGCGCGACGCACGAAGTGCATTGGGCGCGCGGGTTGCGGCGGTCGGAGGGCGCGACGCTACGGCTGCTGAACTATGACCACTCCGAAGCCCGCATTGAGCTCGAACCGCTCATCACGTTCCGCATGCGCGGGCTCGGCTATACGCATCCCGAGTGGGGCCACGGCCACTGGCACGACGAGCTCGCGGTCGGCTCCGAGGAGCACAAGGTCGAGGACCTCGACAACCTCGACCCCTGGAACATCCATATCCAGCAGGTCATGCGGGCCCGCAGCGGCGACAAGATCGGGCTGGGGGTGCTCGAGCAGCTCGCGTTCGGGGAACACCACCCGAGCGGTCTCACCGGCATCCTCGACGGCTACTCGGGTTAGGAGCGGCAGCGGAGCCGCCGAACTGGCGGCGCAGCGGTCGGAAAGTCAGACCACGCCGGAGACGTGCGAGTCGTTCACGGTCACGACGTGTCCGTCGGGATCGCGGAACGTGAAGCTGGCGTGGCCTTCGCGTGCGATCGTCGACACGTCGATACCGATTGCCTCCATGCGGTCGCGCAGCACGTCGAGGTCGTCGGCCATGAGGTCGAACGGCGCGGCGCGGCCGTCGGTGCGGGCCTCGGCATCGAGGACGAGCACGAGATGCGTGCCGCCTCGCATCTCGAGCTCCGCAATCGGATCGGTTCCCCGCGCCTCGTGCACCGCGCGCAGACCCAGGTCGCGGTAAAAGGCGAACGACCGGGCTACGTCGTGCGTTGCCAGCGCCACGTGGCCGATCCACAATGGCGGTCGGTCGTCTTCGGCTCGAACTGGCGAGAGGTCGTCCACGCCGTGCAGTGTGACAGGTGATGAGCAAACAGACCCCACGCAGGCCAAACATCCCTCTGGTCGTCTCCGACCAGGAACGCCAGCGCGGCTGGCAGCCGACGAGAGTGCAGTTGCCTTGGCGCGACAGGCTACTCGCCGAAGGTCTCGAGCTCACGCAGCACTACACGCA
>JAUZEI010000078.1 GCA_030839105.1 Actinomycetota bacterium | reverse complement strand
AGCGAAGAGATCCGCGTGGCGTCGACCACTGTTGCGGGCACCGGTTCGGCCAAGGCGGTCGCGGCAGTGGAGCGCGACTTCACGCGCGCCGGCGACGACGGCCTGCGCTACGCGTTGCGCATGGCCGCGGTGGGTGTCGCACTGACCCATCACCTCGACGCCGAGCTCCGGCGGGAGCCTTAGCGCCGACGGCAGGCCCCTCGTACACTCCGTCCATGGACTTCGATTTCTCGCCTGAGCAGCGCGCCTTCGAGCAGGAGGTCATCCGCTTCCTCGACGAAAACGACGATCCCGACGTCTTTGACCTCACGCGCGAGAACATGGCGCAGATCGTCGACACTCCCAAGCGGCGCGCGTTCATGCGTTCGCTCGGCGAGCGCGGTTGGCTCGGCCTCACGTGGCCGAAGGAGTACGGCGGTTCCGAGAGCCCCGGCGTGTACGAGTACCTCCTGAACGAACAGCTCGCCGCCCGGGGTGGGCCCCAGATCGGCAAGGGCGTCGGCATCATCGGCAAGACGCTCATCAAGGAAGCCAACGAGCAGATGAGGCAGGAGTTCCTGCCCCAGATCCTGCGCAACGACGTGGAGTTCGCGGTCGGGTACAGCGAACCGAACGCGGGTTCCGACGCGGCGTCGATGCGGCTCAAAGCGGAGCGGGGGCAGCGCGACGGGAAGCCGGGGTGGATCCTCAACGGGCAAAAGACGTGGACCACCTCCGCGCACTTCGCGGAGTGGTACTGGCTCGGCACGCGTACCGATACCGAGAACAAGCACATGGGCATCACGCTCATGCTCGTGCCGCTCGACCAACCGGGCGTCACCATCAAGGGCATCTGGACGATGGGTGACGAGCGCACGAACGAGGTCTTCATCGAAGACGTGTTCGTGCCCGACGAGTACGTCGTCGGCGAGGTGAACCGCGGCTTCCAGTACATCTCGCAAGCGTTGGATCTCGAACGATTCACGCTGTTCACGTTCTCGCCCATGAAACAACGCCTCGACCTGTTGATCGACTACGTCAACACCGCAGTGCGCGACGGTGTGCCGTTGCGGCAGGACCCGGTCGTGCGCCAACGCATCGCGCAGCTCGTGACCGACGCGGAGGTGGCGCGCGTCCTGGGGTTGAAAGTGGTCGCCGCCTCGATGAAGGGCGAAACGGTTCCGGGCACGCCACCGCCGACGGTCGAGTCGTCGAAGTACAAGCTGTTCGCGACGGAATTCTCGCGCCGGCTCGCGAGCCTGTCGATGGACATCGGCGGTCCGGGCACGCAGCTCCGCGTGCGCACGAAGACCGCGCCGATGGAGGGCCGGGCCGAGTCGACGTATCGCTACACGGTGATCGACACGATCGGCGGGGGCTCGTCGGAGATCCAGAAGAACGTCATCGCCCGGCGCGGCCTCGGCCTGCCGAAGAACTTCTGACTCGTGCTGCAGGGTGTGACGGTTCTCGATCTCGCGTCGGTCGGCCCGGCCGCGCGCACCTCGCGCTGGCTCGCCGACTACGGCGCGCGCGTCGTGAAAATCGGCCCGCCGCCCAAGCAGTCGGGCGTCCAGATCGTGCCGCCTTTCTACGCATACAGCGGGCACCGCGGCATGGAGCGCGTCCTCCTCGACCTGAAGTCGGACGCGGGCCGCGCCGCGTTCCTGCGGCTCGCCGCCCGGGCCGACGTCGTGATCGAGAGCTTCCGGCCCGGTGTGATGGAGCGTCTCGGTCTCGGCGACGCCGCGGTGCGCGCCGTCAACCCGAAGATCGTCTACTGCTCGACGAGCGGCTACGGGCAGACGGGGCCGCGTTCGCAGTGGGCGGGTCACGATCTCAACTATCTCGCCGTCGGGGGTTACCTGGACTGCTCGGGTCGCGCCGCGAACAACGGCCCCGCGCTCCCGGGCGCGACGATCGGCGACGCCGCGGGCGGCGGGATGCAGGCCGTCATCGCGATCCTGGCCGCGCTGGTGCAACGAGCCGCGACGGGGCAAGGCGCGTACCTCGACGTCTCGGTCGCCGACGGCGTTGTCGCGCTGATGTCGCTGTACGTCGACGAGTACTTCGCCACCGGTGAGGTCCCCGGTCCCCGGCACAACGTCCTCACCGGGCGGTACGCGTGTTACGACGTCTACCGCTGTTCCGACGACCGTTGGATCGCGGTGGCGGCGATCGAACCGCATTTCTACGCCAACCTCTGCCGCGCCCTCGGGTGCGAACAATGGCTCGAGCACCAGACCGACGACGCGGTGCAGGACGTGATCCGCGCCGACTTCGCGACCGCGATCGCAACCCGCACGCGCGACGAGTGGGTTGCGCAACTCGGCCCGGCCGATACCTGCGTGTCGGAGGTGGCGACGGTGCCGGAGCTGGTGCACGACGAGCACCTTCGAGCGCGCGAGGTGTTCGTCGAGGCAACGGCCGCCGACCACGGAGCATTCGAACAGGTCGGGTGGGTCCTCGCGGGCATGGATCGTTCACAACCCGGCCCGGTCCTGCGCGCCGCGACGGTGACCGACACCGACGCGCTGCTGGGCGAGGTCGGCTACTCGGCCGCGGAGATCGCAGCCCTACGAGAAGACGGAGTTGCGGCATGACAGATCGTGACTTGCCGCCGGCGGTCGAGAAACTGATCGACCAGGTGCAGTACGAGGAAGCGGGGGAGTT
>JAUZEI010000446.1 GCA_030839105.1 Actinomycetota bacterium | reverse complement strand
CCCGCCGTCCCCGGGCTCATCGCCGGGGCCGAGAGAATGCGCGCCGGGCGTACCCGCGCCCGCACCGCCTCATCCGTGGGGGACGCCCCCGGCCGCGACCGCAGCGGGTCGCACCGATGGGCCGTATCCGCCGCCGGGCCCGGCCGGACCGAACCCCGGGTCGATGCCTCCCCCGAATGCACAGACGCCCGAGGTGCCGGCCCGGAACCCCTTCGCGCCGCCCCCGCCGATCGGCGCGCCGGGGAGCTACCCGCCGGCCGCGTACGGCCAATATCCGGTCTACCCACCGCCCGGTCTCGCGCCGGCTTCGACAAACGGTCTGGCGACTGCGGCGCTCGTCCTGGGCGCGGTGGGCTGGATTCCCTGCGGAATCGGCTCTCTCGTCGCCATCGTCCTCGGCTTCATCGCCCGCACCCAGATCCGGGAATCCCGGGGCCGCCAGGGCGGCGACGGCCTGGCCCTGGCCGGGATTATCCTGGGCTTCATCGGCGTCGGGATCTGGCTCCTGCTCCTAATCCTGGGCGCCACGGTGGGCTCCTCGAACACCTCCTGAGCGGGATTTCGGACCTCGCCGAGGGTGATTCGCCGGTCTCAGAACGGCGCGCGTCCGGACCGTAGGCCTCAGGACCCCTAGGTTTTTCGCCGATAGAGGCCGACGAGGGGGTACGCCATGCAGACGACGCAGAGCACGCATTGGGTGTGGCCCTATCCCACGCCGCCCGTTCCCGATGCACCCACCCAAGACGGCGGGAGCCAGAACGACCCGGATCGGGCCGAGGCCGCGACCGTGGCCGCCAAGGTCGACGAGCGCAAGCTCGGCGTCCCGCCGCGTGAGCGCGCCGCCCGGCGTGAGATCGACCGTTTGCGCGAGCAGATCGAAGACCTCGTGGGGGCCGAACGCGACGACGAGCCGCAAGGCGCGCGCGGCGTCGTCGACTCCGCGCTCGAGTCGGTCACCCGCTTGCAGATCGTCACCGCGAACATCGACGCGTGCGGGCCTCCGCCGGCCAAGTTCGCCGGCCCCGCATTGGTCGCGCTCGCCGACTCCCGCCTGACCGGCCACTCGGACGCCATCGAACGCGGCATGGAGTACACCGCCGACAACCAGCTACGGCTCCTCAACGGCGAGAAGTAATGCGCGGGGGACGCGGCCGGTAACTTTCGGCCCCGTGACCACCGAACGAACTGCTCCGCTCGCAGGTCTGCGCATCGTCGAGGTGTCGATGCTCGGGCCGGGCAACCTCACGACCCACCTCGCCGACCTCGGCGCCGACGTCATCAAAGTCGAGCCGCCGCAGGGCGATTACGGCCGGCGCATGACCTGGCCGATCGTCGAAGGCGTTTCGCTCCTCTTCCTGCACATCAGCCGCGGGAAGAAGAGTGTCGTGCTCGACCTCCGTACCGACGCGGGCCGCGACGCGTTCCTCGCGCTGGTACGTGACGCCGACGCCGTCGTCGAGGCGATGCGGCCCGGTGGTCTCGAACGGCGCGGCCTGGGCTTCGACGAGCTCCGCAAGGTGAATCCGCGCATCGTCTTCTGCACGATCTCCGGCTACGGCGCGACGGGTCCGTACCGCGACATGCCGAGTCACGGGATCGCGTACGACGTCTGGGCGGGCATCGTGCAACCCGAAGTCGACGACGACGGTTTCGCGTTCATGCCCGAGCATGTTTCGATCGGCATCAATGTCGGCCCCGTCTTCGGGGCATTGGGACTCCTGGCCGGTGTGCTCCGGGCCCGCGAGACCGGCGAAGGGTGCCAGATCGAGATCGCGCAGTCCGACGCGGCTGCGGCGACCGACTGGCTGCGCAGCGAGACGTGGCGCGCGTACGAACGTCCGGAGTCGGAGGTCACCGGCAACGAGGCCGACGACTTCGAACGGCGGGCGCCGGGTACCGGGGGGATGGAGGCCGGTGTCCGATACCAGTTCTACGCGACCAAAGACGGCCACATCTTGTTCATGGCGTCGGAGCGCGAGTTCTGGAAGAACTTCTGCGCGGGTATCGAACGCAACGACCTCTTCGAGCGCTGGCCCGGTTCGCAGTACGGCGATCACGCTCGCAACAACACCGAGCTGCGCGTGATCCTGCGCGACGTCTTCGCCACACGATCGACGCAGGAGTGGCTCGCGTTCGGCCTCGAGCACAACACGCCGATCGCGCCCGCGAATTCGCCGAAGACGCTGTACGCCGACCCGCAGTTCCAGGATCGCTTCGAGCTCCTACCGGCGTCCGAAGTCGGTGCCGACATGCTGCCGACACCGATCAAGTTCGTCGACGAGCACCTGCCGATGCCGACGAAGGCACCCACCGTCGGGCAACACACCGAACAGGTTCTGCACGACGTCCTGGGATGGGACGACGCGCAGATCGCCGCCGCGCGCGATGCAGGGGCCTTCGGAACTCCGAAGTCCTGACCGGCCCGGCCCATCGTCGCTGCGAAGCGCAGCAGGCGTCAGCCGGCCGGAAGCTGGTTGCCGTTGAACGGCAGCGTGCCGGCAACGAGCTGCACGCCCGTGAACGACGAGTGGGCGTGGAGGTACGCGAGCTCCCGGCTCACGTCGCCTACACCGTTCGAACCCGCGAGCGGCGCGATCGCGACGGTGCTCAGGATGCCGAGGGCTTTGCCGGTGGAGCCGAGAAACGCGCTGCCCGAGTCACCCGGTATCCCCGACGTGACCGTGTACGCGGTGTGCGACCATCCCGCGCCCGCGTCGCCCAGGCTGACGCCCTTCTTCGGGTTGAGCTGGGTGACGCTGCCCCGCAACTCCGAGTTGCCCAAGGAGTAGACGAAGTTCCCGAGCTGCGTGCCCGCGGTGTTCACGCCGGTCGGACCTCCCCAGTGCGGGATGGAGGGGTTGACCTGCGCGACGTCGGCCGGATCGAGGCGGACGAGAGCGAGGTCGTTGTACTGACACGCGTTGGGATCGGCCTCGTGCAACGCCTGCATCGTCAGCCACGAGTTGTAGACCATGACGCCGGGCTTCGACGCGCCGGTCACCTGGACCTGCGTACCGACCGGAAGCGAACCCGACGTGCAGCCGTTGGTCGCGGTGTTACCTCCCGACTCTTGGGCATACCTGGCCTTGGCAAGCGGGAAAAGACCGAGCGATCTCGGGAAAGATCGGCACCCGACGCCGGACGCCCTGTCAGGTGCCGGCCGGCGGCAACGCGCCTACCGGCTGCGCCAGGCGCGTTCGAACGGAAGCCGCCACGCATCCGGCGCGACGAGCTGATGAATCGCATTCGGTCCCCACGAGCCGGCGCTATAGGGGCGCACGGGTGGCGGGTTCTCGAGCAGCGGCTTTGACGCCTCCCACAGGCGCTCCACGCCTTCCGCACTGGTGAACAGCGTGTGGTCACCGCTCATCGCGTCGTAGATCAGTCGTTCGTACGCCTCGAGCAGGTCGGTCGTGCGGCCCGTCTCGTGCAGCGAGAACTGCAGGCTCTGCTTGTCGAGCCGCATGCCGGGACCGGGTCGCTTTCCGTAGAACGACAAGGAGAGGCGCGACGCGTCGGCGAGGTCGAACGTGAGGTGATCGGGACCGTGCGCGCCGACTCCCGAACCGAGCGGGAACATGCTCTTGGGCGGCTCGCGGAACGCGATGGAGATCACGCGCGCGCCCTCCGCCATGCGCTTGCCGGTGCGCAGGTAGAACGGCACGCCCGCCCAGCGCCAGTTGTCGATCTCGCACCGCAGCGCGATGAAGGTCTCGGTCTCGGAGTGCGGACGTACTCCCGGCTCGTCGAGATAGCCGCCGTACTGGCCGCGCACGACCTGCGAGGGTTCGATCGGGCTCAGCGAACGGAAGACCTTGTTCTTCTCCTCGCCGATCGATCGGGGTTCGAGCGCGGTCGGCGGTTCCATCGCCATGAACGCGAGCACCTGGAACAGGTGATTGACGACCATGTCGCGATACGCACCGGTCTTTTCGTAGAACGGGATGCGGTGGCCGATCGACAATGTCTCGGGAACGTCGATCTGCACGTGCGCGATGTGTTGGCGATTCCAGATGGGCTCGAACAGCCCGTTCGCGAACCGGAACGCCAGGATATTGAGCGCGGCTTCCTTGCCCAGGAAGTGGTCGATGCGGAAGATCTGACTCTCGTCGAAGGTCCGGTGCAGCGCCTCGTTCAACTCGATCGAGCTCGCGAGATCGGTGCCGAACGGCTTCTCCATGATGATGCGCGCCCGCTCCGCCAACCCGACCTCACCGAGTCGCTGGACAACCTCGGGAGCGGCCGCGGGCGGCACACTCAGATAGTGGAGCCGGGCGACGTCGCCGCCGAGCTCTTCCTCGAGCTCCAGCACGATCTTGGCCAATGCTTCGTTGCCCGCCGACTGGCACACGTAGAACAACCCGGCCGCGAACTCATCCCACTCGTCGTCGGCCACACCGTGGTGCGCGAAGTCGTCGAGCGCGGCGCGTGCGTAGGCACGGAAACCCTCGTCGTCGAGATCGTCGAGCGATGTTCCGACGATGCGGCACTTGGGCAACAGCCCGGCCTGCGCGAGATGGAACAACCCGGGGAGCAGCTTGCGGCGCGCGAGGTCGCCGGTGGCGCCGAACAGCACCATGACGTGCGGACGCAGCGGCGAGATCAAGTTCGAGTTGATGTCGGTCGGTTCAGAGCGCATGGGCAAGCCCCTTCGTGAAACCTACGAACACAGCCATTTCCCGGGCGTTTCACGCGGTGGGCGGGTGCGTGAACCCACCCTTATCGGCCCGAGTCGGGCGCCGTGAACTACTGCGTGAACGAGCCGGGTGAGCAACTCGCGTCGACAAGTGGGTAAACGACCGGAGTGGACGACCTGGGGGAACGAGATGCACGAAACCGTCGGGGCGGCTCTCCCGGCCGCCGCGCGCAGCGAAACTGCGGGCGACTCGCGCCTGGGAGTAGGGACGTGCGACCACGGGCCGTGGTCCGTGAAGATCCACGATCGGTGCGCGAGGGGGGACTTGAACCCCCACACCCTTTCGGGCACAGGAACCTGAATCCTGCGCGTCTGCCAATTCCGCCACTCGCGCGTAGTGAGCGAGCGATCGTACCAGCCGATCTGCCCGCTTCCCCGAGTGCTCGCGCCCTAGCATCGCCATGATGGGACTGCAGCGGTTCGAGCGCCGGCTTGAGCGGCTGGTCGAAGGCACCTTCTCGAAGGCCTTTCGCGGCGGCGGCCTCCAGCCGGTAGAGATCGGCCGACGCGTCGGCCGTGAGATGGACGCGGGTCGCACGCTCGGCGTGCGGGGCACGGTCGTGCCCAACCGTTTCACCGTGTGGCTCTCGGCCGAGGATCTCGAACGCTTCGCCGGCTTCCACGAGGCGCTGGCCCGCGAGCTCGCCGACGCGGCACGCGAACACGGCCGCGACGAGGGCTATCACTTCGAGGGCATGATCGAGGTCTCCCTCGTGCTCGCCGAGAACGCGAAGCGCGGCGACCTGCGGATCGACGCGGAGATCGTCGGCGGTGGGCGGGGCACGACGAGCACCCTGTTGTTGCCGGACGGCGGGCGCGTCGCTCTCGGTGACGAACCGGCGGTCATCGGTCGCATGCCCGAGTGCGCGGTGCCGCTCTCCGACCCACAGGTCTCACGCCGCCACGCCGAGATCCGCCGCGACGACTTCGGCTTCCGGGTCGTCGACCTCGGGTCTACGAACGGCACGCAGGTCAACGGCGTCGTCGTCAAGGACCATCTCCTCGAAGACGGTGACGTCATCGTCATCGGTGCAACCTCGCTTCGGTACCAGGAGTCGTAACGGGCACATGTCCGATTCGATCCTCACCGTTCTGAAGTTCTGTCTGCTCGCCTTGCTCTACGTCTTCGTATTGCGCGTGGTGCTCATCGTGGCGCGTGAGCTGCGCGGCAGCGGCTCGATGGCGGAACCGGCGGCGCGCGCGCCCGTTGCCGCGCCGGCCCCGCCGGCCCGTGGATCCAAGCGGAAGGAATGGCGCCTCGTCGTCGTCACGCCCGAGACCGAGCGCGGGCGCTCGTACCGCATCGACGGCGACGCCACCATCGGCCGAGGTGGCGGCTGCGCGGTCGCACTCGGATTCGACACGTTCGTCTCGCAGGTGCACGCGCGCGCGATCGATCGCGACGGCACGTTGTGGGTCGAGGACGCCGGCTCGACCAACGGCACGCTCGTCAACGGCAACCGCATCGCCGAGACCACGAAGCTGCGCAAGGGCGACCGCGTCCAGGTCGGCGAGACGGTGCTCGAGGCGCAACGGTGAAGCTGGCGGCGGCGTCGGCCACCGACCAGGGCCTGGTACGCGGCAACAACGAGGACGCCTTCCTGATCGACGACCAGCGCGCGCTGTTCGCCGTCGCGGACGGGATGGGCGGTCATCGCGGCGGCGAAGTCGCGAGCCACACCGCGATCGAGGCACTGCGGGCCGCGATCGCGAACGGCACGCCACTGCACGAAGCGATCACGCGCGCCAACGACGCGGTGCTGACCCGGGCCGCGGGTGACGACGAGCTCACCGGCATGGGCACCACGCTCACGGCTGTCGTCGCGGTCGGCGGACGACAACTCCTGATCGGTCACGTCGGCGACTCGCGCGCGTACCTGCTGCACGACGGCGCGCTGCACCGGGCGACCGACGACCACAGCCTGGTCGAGGAGCTGGTCCGCGAGGGCCGGCTCACACCGGAACAGGCCGAGGCCCATCCCCAGCGGGCGATCGTGACGCGGGCGCTGGGAGTCGACACGAGCGTCGATGTCGACCTCTACACGATCGACATCGCAGTCGGCGACCGGGTCGTGATCTGTTCCGACGGCCTCACCACGATGGTGCGCGAGCGCGACATCGAACGCCTGGCCCGCACCGAGCCCGACCCGCAACGCCTGGCGGAGGCGCTCGTGGCGGCCGCCAACTCCGCGGGGGGCGAGGACAACACGACCGTGGTCGTGGTCGACGTGCTCGAGGTCGATGCCGCGGGACCCGAAGATCGCACGGCGCTCATCCCGGTGCAGGCGTCCGGTGTCGCGACCTCCGCAGTCATCGCACCACCCGATCCCCCGGACCCACCGGCACGGACGGCGTCCGGACGACGACCCTCCCGTGGGCGCGCGGTCCGGGGCGCGATCCTCGTCCTGCTCCCGTTGCTGCTGATCCTCGGCGCCGCGACGGCCGCGCTCGGTTGGTACGCGCGCGGCTCGTACTTCGTCGGCGCCTCCGGCAACGAGGTCGTGATCTACAAGGGTGTGCCCGGCGGCGTTCTCGGCTGGAACCCGACCGTCGACGAACGCACCGGAATCGCGGTGAGCGCGCTTCCCACTCTCGACCGCGACCGCGTGCAGACGAACAGCTCCCGCGGCTCGCACGCGACCGCGCAGAGCTACGTGGAGCGGCTCCAGTTCGCGGCGACGAGCACCACCACGACTTCGACGACCACGACGACGAAACCCAAGACGACACCGACCACGAGGAGGCGGTCGACGACACCGACGACGAAGAAGCGCGTAACGACCCCGACGACCACGAAGTCGAAGGGACCGTGATGGCGGTCGCCACCTTCGCGCGCAGCCGACGGCGCGCCGAGCTCTCGTTGGGTCTGCTCGTCGTCGCGGTAACGGTGGGCGGCTACATCCTGGTCGCGCTCGCGAACGGACCGAAGCTCCCGCCGAACGTCGCGATCCTGCTGGCGTGGGTGTTCGGGCTCTACACGGTCGCTCATCTCGCGGTCCGCCGGTTCGCACCCGCGGCCGATGGCACGTTGCTGCCCATCGCCGCGATGCTGAACGGCCTCGGCTTCGTGATGATCGCCCGCCTCGCCGGCGCCGGCCGCGACTATCCGCAACAGGCGCGTTCCCAGGCCGTCTGGGTGGCGATCGGCATCGTCGCCTTCGTCGTCACGCTGATCGTCGTGCGGGACGTTCGTATCTTCGAGCGCTACCGCTACATCGCGCTCCTGCTCGGTATCGGGTTCATGTTGTTGCCGCTCGTGCCGGTGATCGGGCAGTCGAAAGGCGGTGGGCGGCTGTGGGTAGGCCTCGGCCCGGTGAACTTCGAACCGAACGAGGTGGCGAAAGTGCTCCTCGTCGCGTTCTTCGCGGCGTACCTCTCCGAGAAACGCGAGCTGCTGACGCAGGGGCGGATCCGCATCGGACGGTGGTTCGTACCCTCGCCGCGCGACCTCGGACCGCTCTTGTTCGCGTGGGGCATGTCGCTCCTCGTCCTGGCTTATGAGCAGGACATCGGGACCTCGCTGCTCTTCTTCGGCGTGTTCGCGGCGATGCTCTACATCACGACGCGGCGCGCCGCGTACATCGTCGGCACCGTCATCCTCCTCGTGGTCGGCGCGTTCGTCGCGTACAAGTCGTTCGGGCACGTGCGGGTGCGCGTCGAGAACTGGACCAATCCGTGGGCGCATCCGCGCACGAGCGGCCTGCAGCCGATCCAGGGTTGGTACGCGCTCGGTTCGGGCGGGATCGCGGGCACCGGTCTCGGACTCGGCCAACCCTGGCAGGTACCGCTGGCGTCGACCGACTACATGTTCACGTCGATCGGTGAAGAGCTCGGGCTCGTCGGGTCCATCGGCGTCATCGCGCTGTTCATGTTGTTCGTCGGCAGCGCCTTTCGGATCGCGGTCGACACCGTCCGGCCGTTCACCAAGCTGTTCGCGGCCGGCATCGCCACCATCATCGGCATGCAGACGTTCCTCATCATCGGCGGCGTCACGCGCCTCATCCCGCTCACCGGTATCTCGCTGCCCTTCGTCTCCTATGGCGGATCGTCTCTGATCGCGAACTTCGTGCTGCTCGCGATCCTGATTCGACTCTCCTACGACGCGGCGCGCGCCCAGGCGGCCGTAGGGGTTGCTCCGGCCGGACCACAGGCGGCC
>JAUZEI010000385.1 GCA_030839105.1 Actinomycetota bacterium | reverse complement strand
GACGCCCGCGTGCTTGAACGGCCCGAGGTCCGCGCGCACTGGCTCGCTGACATCGCTCGACCGGTGTCATCGACTGCGGGGCGAGCCGCGGTGCAAGACATCCGTCTCGAAGCGCAGCCCTGGGGCTTCGACCTCCGTGAGATCGAGTGTTCGGTGCACGTTTGGCACGGCCATGCCGACGACACCGTCACGTTGTCGAACGGCACGTATCAAGCCAACGTGATTCCCCATGCCATCCTTCACGAGATCCTCGGCGAAGGCCACTGGCTTTTGTACGAGCACTTCGGCGACATACTCCGCGACCTGCATCCCTGACGCCATAACTGCCGATGCGTGCGCGGTGGGCGACTACCGAGGGTGTCGCATCGGTGCGTGCGCAGACTTCCACTCCGCATTCTTCAGTTTCAGCCAGTCGCCGGAGCGCACGCCCGGCCGGTAGAGACTGTCGACGCGTTTCGCGACGACGCCCTCGACGTCGAGCTCGGCGCACGCGTCGAGGAGTTCACGCGGCTTCGCGTCGAGTGAACGGATCGTGCACCAACCAGCCGTCGAGCTTCGGTTCGAACGCCCACTCGGCCACCGTCGTCGGTGGCTGCGTGCTCGCCAGCATTGGTTGCAGCACCCGCAGCCCCGTGCGCTTGATTGTGCCGGTCGCGGTGAGAGTTGGGTGAACCGGATGTCGAACGTGGTTCCTCCCTGCGACGGACGGGTACCGCTCCGGCGTGAGAAAACGCGACCGCTGCGAGTATTGCCATGCTCCGATGCCGGAGGAGTGGCCTTTCATCTGCGAGGAGTGCGGACGCGAGTCGTCGATCGTGGACGAGATCAGGGCCGCCAACTCTCAGGGGACACTGGACCTCGGTAGCGCAGCTAGACGTTGACGCATCACGAATACGAAGTCAGCTGCGCGTGCGGGAACCGGTGGCGCATCGTCGTCGAGGCCGACGTCGAGCTCGAGCAGGCCGAGTGCATGGCGTGTGGGGCCGACACGTTCGACCTCACCGAGATCGGTCGACACTCGAGCCAGAGTGGGAAATCTGGTCGGGCGCGCAAGTGCGCGACAACGATGGCTATGGCTATGGCTATCGCTTTGTGGCAACGACGCGGGTGAAGCCGAGATGTTTCCCGTGATCGGCCCTGAGCATGGCCGCCGAGTTGGTCGCGGCCTCCTTGCGCCAGCCGTCGAGGCCGGGCACGCTCGCTTCGTCAAAGCGCAGCCAGTCCTGCCAGCCGTCCTCGACGGCATCGGCGTGTTCGACGCACACCTTGCCGGTCTTCTCCCAGTGGGTTCGCCACCAGTCCGGTCCATGGAAACAGCAGAACTCCCAATCCCAAAAGGGTGCCAGTTCGTCGGGGACGTTCGTGCCGAACTCGCGGAAAAGCGCGGGCGCGACGATCCCGATCCGACCCGCTGGACGCAGAAAGCCGGCGATGTAGCCGAGATACAGATCGGCGGTACCGAAGTACTGATACGCGTCGACGCTCACGATCACATCGAAGAAACCGTTGGCAAACGGAAGTCGGTGCGCCTCGGCGTGAATCGGAACGACGAGATCTTCCGACCCGGCTTCGCGAATCCGGTCCTGGTTGGACGACGCCCCAATCCAGAGATCGGTGGCCCAGACCTGCACACCGAACTCCTTGGCCAGGAAGATCGAGGTCATTGCCCTGCCGCAACCGAGGTCGAGGACTCGCATGCCCGGTTCGAGCGGCAACACCTCGGTGAGCGACTCCACCAGCCAAAGCGCGTTCGGCCCCATCTGGTTATCGAAAACCCACCTGGGGTCGTAGCCGTTCGAGCGGTGATAGCGCGTGTGATGAAGCGGGTTCTTCTCGGGTGCGCCATCGATTGGCGAGCTTCCCATGCGCGGCAGGCTAGGACGACCCCGCGGTCTCGACTCGCGAATATCCAAGGTGGGCACTCATCGAATCGTGCCCCCAACCGCCGATCGGTACTGTGCGCTTGCGCGACATCGGGCATCATGCGTGCATGGCTACGTATGGCGAAGGAGTAGGCGCATCGATGCAACGCGCCCCGTACGTTTGGCTAGCAGCGACGATTCTCGGATTCTTGTTGCTCAACTCCGGGCTTGTTCGTATTGCGCCGGAGCCTGGGCGGGGAAGCACGGCGCTCGCTGCAACAGGGACAGCTCTCGGTGTGGTCGGCGCGCTCATCTGGACGCTTTTCCAACGTGAAAGCGTCCGCCGCACCCTGCCGACATCGAGTTTCGTGGTTGCGCGATGGGCACTTGCGTCAACGCCGTTCTTCTTCGCTTACTCCGCAGTTGCGGCAGGCGGCGAACAATGGGCGTTCTTCTGGGGCATGTTGCTCAGCCTTGCGTTGCTCGTGATTTCTGCTCGCAGAACGAAGCGCGAGAGTCTGACGGCTAACCGCTCGACGCCATAGCTGCCGATCGGTCGCGCTTCGCAGCTACAACTCTCGTCGCATCACGGCGTCGTCGCCGACGTGCTCCTTGCGTACCAAGTATGACCAATCGCAGCGCTCGTAGAACTGCTCGGCCTCGCCTGTGTGAAGCCAGAGTTCCGTCGCGCCGATTGCGCGCGCCCGTACCTCGGTGGCGCGCAGGAGCGCTCGGCCTACCCCAAGGTTCCGTGCGGGTCCGATGACGAGCATGCCGGAGAGCCTCGGGCCGCGGTCGGCGAATCGGTCGTCGACATCGTCGTCGGTCACTGACACACATCCCACAGGTTCGGTGCCGAGGTGACCGATGAGTGTGAACGGCACCCGATCGTGATTCGTGCGGCTACACAGGCGAGCCCGCCACACGACGAGGTCGGCGTCGTCGTTCTTGTTGCTCCACTCGTGCCAGTGCCATCCGATGACGGTGTCGATCAGTGGCGAATCGGCGCTGAGCAGTTCGATTCGCGCCTCCATTGCGACATGCTGACACCGGCATCGCTATTTTCGCAGCACTATTCCAGGGTTCGCCACGCGTCCCAGGTGACGGCCATATCTGCCAATCGGGTATGCCGTAACCCATCGGCGACCCGTTCGCTAGGTGTTGACCAGGAGGTCAACGATGAGCGTTCCCGGATGCCGGTCTGGAAGGCGGTCGGAGATTGTGCCGTCGGCGGATACAAGCGCAGCGATACCGGGAAAGTTCTCGTCGATGGTTGTTCCGGCCTGTGTCGCCATCGCAACCGGGACGTTCAGCCGTCTGGCGTGACGGACGGCGTCGCCGAGACCGCAACCCTCCCACCACTCGAATCCGGCACGCCACGCCGCCTCGTCCGTGCTCGGATCGTCGAGCCCGGGCGCCGAACAGAACAGCACCAGTTCTGCACCGGCCCGTACCGTCGCGTCCCAAGTCCAATCGACTCCCGCCTCTGCGCAGACGATGATGCCGAAGCGACTCCCTCCGAGCTCGAAGACGAAGCTGTCCGACCCAATCGAGTAGCCCACTTCGTCTTCGCCGAGATGTCGCTTGCGTTGGGTGCCAACGAGCACACCATCACACGCGACCGCCTGCGTGATGAAGTGGCGATCAGCGGCCTGTTCGCTGAGACCGAACACCGCCGTTATGCCGTAGGTGCCGGTGGCAAAGAGCAGAGCCCTCACTGCCGGATCGTCGATCCGGATCGCATCCTGCGGACGGCGGAGCGGGTCAACGGATCCGGTGAGCGAGAACTCTGGGAACACCACGAGCCGACACCCGTTGCGCGCCGCCCACTTGAGCACCTCGACGTGGCCCGCGAGATTCGCGTCGAGCGCGCGCTTTTCGCAGGTGATCGCTGCCAGAAGCGCACGCATACCGCATTGTCCCACGACCCAACCAGCGAAAGTCGTCCAGAACTGGTCAGTTCAAGGACACCCGAAGGGTCGAGCCGGTCAGCGAGTCACACCGGACAGAACAAGCGCACCAACATCATCCCCGCGCGACCTGGACGCTCCGCCGCCTCCCTAATGACGCGCAGCGACGGGCACGCGCGCAACCACCACGTCCGCCGCTGTGCCCGTCGCCGCTGCGATGATCCGGAGCACTTCCCGGACCCGGGGATCAGG